>DATLZP010000200.1:0-3449 GCA_035573935.1 Actinomycetota bacterium | reverse complement strand
CGGGGGGTGGCCTTCACGGCCGGCCCGGCCGTGAAGGATCCCACCTTCCTCGAGGAGGCCGGCTGCGGCGCGGTGGCCTGGCTGGGGGGCCCGGAGGCGGCCGCCGCGGCCCGCCGGGCCCTGGTGGCGGCCGGGCTCCGGGAGGTGGCCTTCGTCGGGGGGTCGCCGGTGAAGGATCCGGCGTTCCTGGAGGAGGCGGCGGAGGCGGGGGAGGGGACCGTCGTGGCCTGCGGCTGCGCCGACCTCTCGCTCTCCACCGCCCCGTCGGCCCGGCGGTTCATCCACGACTACGCGGAGGCGTTCGGCGCCGCCCCCGGGGTCCACGCCATCGAGGCGTACGACGCGGGCTCCCTGCTGACCCGGGCCCTGGCGGCCGGCGGTCTCACCCGGGCCGGCGCGGCCCGGGGCCTGGCCGGGGTGCGTGGCCTCGAGGGCCTAGCCGGCCCCTACCGGTTCGGCCCGGCCGGGGAGCTGGTCGATCCCCTGGCCCACGTCGTCCTGTACCGGGACGATGGGGGCCGGTGGGTGGCCGTCGGGCGCTGAGGCCGTCCGGTGCCCCCCGGCCGGCCGTATCACCTTCGGGAGCCTGAGGGGTTCGTTGCTCCCGCTGGAAGGCCGGGGATAGAGTTCGGACCGGGTCCGAACGGACGAGGAGGGGACATGCGGAGACCGAGATGGTGGGAGCTGCTCGTGCTGATCGCGGCGCTGGCGCTCGTGGCCGCGGCGTGCGGGCAGGAGCAGCAGCCGGCCGGGGGCGGGACCGAGCCGGCCCAGCCCGACCTGCTCCAGCAGATCCTCGATGCCGGGGTCCTGCGGGTGGCCACCGACCCCGCCTACCCGCCCGCCTCCTTCCTGAACGAGGAGACGAACGAGTGGGAGGGCTTCGACGTCGACGTGGCCCGAGAGATCGCCGAGCGCCTCGGCGTCGACCTGGAGTTCGTCACGCCCGCCTGGGAGACGATCATCGCCGGCAACTGGCAGGGGCGGTGGGACCTCTCGGTGGGCTCGATGACCGTGACGCCGGAGCGGGCGGAGGTGCTCCACTTCGTCACGCCCTACTACTACACGCCGGCCGCGATCGCCGTGCACGAGGACGATGCCGGCAGCTACAGCGACATCGCCACCGACTTCGATGGGAAGACGATCGGTGTCTGCGGCGGGTGCACGTACGACCTGTACCTGCAGAAGACCCTGGAGATCCCGGGCGAGGACATCGAGTTCGTGATCGACGACGCGGACATCCGGACCTACGAGACCGACTCCTTCGCCATCCAGGACCTCGTGGCCCGGCGGCTCGACGCCGTGATGTCGGCCGAGCCGATCCTGCAGGGGGCGATCGACAAGGGCCGTCCGATCGTGATCGTGGGCCGGGTCTTCTACGAGCCGCTCTCCGTGGCCATCGACCGGAACGCGCCGGCCGACCCGACCCGGCTCGTCGAGCGGGTGGACGAGATCATCCAGCAGATGCACGAGGACGGGACGCTCTCCCAGCTGTCGATGAAGTGGTTCGGCACGGACCTCACCGTGAAGGAGTAGCCGCCCGGGGGGAGGGCACGTGCAGGACGTGAACCCGGAGCCGGGGGCCGGCACGGTCCGGCCCCCGGCGCCGCTGGAGCGGCCGGTCGGCCTCCGGGAGCGCCTGGAGCTGGCCAGCCTCCGCGTCCCCTTCCGGGTGAAGCTGGCCGTCGTCTGGCTGGGGATCTTCATCGTCCTCGGGGCGATGTTCGCCGCCTCGCGGTTCGACACCGCCTGGATGCGGGACGAGTGGCTCTTCATCCTCCAGGGGCTGCCGTGGACCGTGATCATCTCCGGGGCCTCGATCGCCCTGGCCGTGGTCCTGGCGTTGGTCGGGTCGCTGGCCCGCCTCTCCCGGAACCCGATCGCCCTCGGCGTCTCCGGGTTCTACGTCTCGTTCTTCCGGGGGACGCCGCTGATCGTGCAGCTGTTCATGATCTACCTGGGGCTCCCCCAGATCGGGGCCAACCTGGAGAGCCGGATCCCGGGGATCCGGGAGGCCCTCACGCTGGACCTCCTGCCGGCGGCCATCCTGGGGCTCGGCCTGAACTACGGCGCGTACATGACCGAGATCTTCCGGGCCGGGATCCAGTCGATCGGGCACGGGCAGATGGAGGCGGCCTACGCCCTGGGGATGACGTACCGCCAGGCGATGCGCCGGGTGATCCTCCCCCAGGCCATCCGGGTGATCATCCCGCCCACCGGGAACGAGTTCATCGCCATGCTGAAGGACTCGGCGCTGGTGGGTCTCCTCGGCACGGCCGTCTCCCAGATGGAGATCTTCCGGCGGGCCACCCTCGCCGGCCGGGCGGACTACCGGCCCTTCGAGGCGTTCGTGCTCGCCGCCGCCGTGTACTGGGGGCTCACCACGGTGTTCCAGTACTTCCAGGGACGCCTGGAACGCCGCCTGTCGAGGGGCTACGTGCGGGAGGAGCGGCCGGGGCGGACCCGGTTCGTCCCCCCGGGAGCGACCGGGGGGACGGCCGGGGCGCTGCCGGTCGAGGTCCCGGCCCCGGAGGTCGACCCCCAGCAGGGGCACTGAGGTGGCCGAGCGGGGGGACGGGCGTCCGCTGGTGCGGCTCGAGGGCCTCCGGAAGTGGTTCGGGCCCCTGGAGGTCCTCCGGGGCATCGACCTGGAGGTCCGCCCCGGCGAGGTCGTGGTGGTCTTCGGCCGCTCCGGCTCGGGCAAGAGCACCCTGCTCCGCTGCATCAACTACCTGGAGGAGCCCACGGCCGGGGTCGTCGAGGTGGACGGGATCCGCCTGGAGCCGGGGCACCGCACGTCGAACAAGAAGGACCTGATCCGGCAGGTCCGGATCCGCACCGGGATGGTGTTCCAGCAGTTCAACCTGTTCCCCCACATGACCGCCCTGGAGAACGTGATCGAGGGGCCGGTCACCGTGAAGGGCGTCCGCAGGGAGGACGTCATCCCGGTGGGACGGGAGCTGCTGGCCAAGGTGGGGCTGGCCGACAAGGCCGACGAGTACCCGATCCGCCTCTCCGGCGGCCAGCAGCAGCGGGTGGCCATCGCCCGGGCCCTGGCCATGGAGCCCAAGGTGATGCTGTTCGACGAGCCCACGTCGGCCCTGGACCCCGAGCTGATCGGGGAGGTCCTGGCCGTGATGAAGGCGCTGGCCACGGAGCTCCACATGACGATGATCGTGGTCACCCACGAGATGGGCTTCGCCCGCGAGGTGGCCCACCGGATGCTCTTCTTCCACGAGGGGATCGTCCTCGAGGAAGGGACGCCCGAGGAGATCTTCCGCAGCCCGAAGCGCCCCGAGACCCGGCGCTTCCTCGACGCGGTGCTCTGAACGTGACGACGGGCCGAGGGCCTTTGGAGCCGCTCGCGCCTTCCCCATACGCGAGCGTTGTCTACTCGGCCCTCGACCCGTCGAAAGGTGGCCCCGAGCGACCCGGATCCCCGAGCCCCG
>DATLZP010000199.1:0-5107 GCA_035573935.1 Actinomycetota bacterium | reverse complement strand
CCCGCCCCGAACGCGATCCGACCGTCCGGCGTGGTCCGGAGGTAGTGGAGCGAGGACCGGAGGTCCCAGATGGCCTCCCCACCGGTCCAGCCGATCTCCGCCAGGCGATCCGGCGCCGGCGCGGTGAGCACGATGTAGCTCCCCCGGACCGCGAGGTAGGGCCGGAACCGCCGCCAGTGGATCCCCCACGCGTTCACCGCGATCACCGCTCGCTCGGCGACCACCGAGCCCAGGGGGGTCTCGGCCTCGGCCGGCGGGCCCGCCCGGAACCGGCGGACCGGGGTCTCCTCGAAGATCCGGACGCCCCGCTCGAGCAGCGCCCGGCGGAGGCCTCGGGCCAGGCGGGCCGGCTGCACGGTGGCCGCGTCGTGCACCAGGACGCCGCCCCGGAACAGGGGGGAACGGCAGCGGGCCCGGACCTCCTCCGGGCTGAGCTCGGAGAACGCCTCCGACACGCCGAGCCGCGCGGCGGCCTCCAGCGTCCCCCGCCACCGGTCGTCCTGGGCCGGCGAGACCGACACGCCGAGGTCGCCCCCCCGCACGTACCAGGCGTCGACGCCCCGCTCCTCGCACCAAGTGCCGATCTCCCGGACGCTCTCCGCCCCCGCCCGGCAGAGGGCCAGGGCGTCCCCGTCGCCCAGCCGGCGGGCGTACTCGGCGAGCCCGTTCCACCAGCTGTTCACGAACCCCCCGTTGCGGCCCGACGGGCCACCCCCGCAGATGTCCTGCTCCAGGAGGACGATGTCCAGCGCGGGCTCCCGCTCCTTCAGGAACCAGGCCGACCACATCCCCGTGTAGCCGCCCCCCACCACGAGCACGTCGGCCCGGGTCCGGCCGGCCAGGGGCGGGCAGGGCTCGCCGGGATCGGCCGCCAGGGCCTCCTCGAGCCACCAGCTCCGCCGCGCGGGCGGAGGCACCTCCGAGCGGGTCGTCACCGCCTCCCACCACCTCCCGCCGCCTTGGTATCGTGCCTCACCATCCTGTCACAGGGTCGGGAGGTACCCGTGCGCGACCCGCGGCGTCCCAGGAGCTGGGAGGTCACCGAGGGGCCGGAGCGGGCCCCGGCCCGGGCCATGCTCCGGGCCGTGGGCCTGTCGGACGAGGACCTGTCGCGCCCCCAGGTGGCCGTGGCCTCGTCCTGGAACGAGGTCACGCCCTGCAACTACCACCTGGACAAGCTCTCGCTGTTCGCGAAGGAGGGGGTGCGGGAGGCGGGAGGGGTGCCCCTGGCGTTCAACACGATCGCGGTCTCCGACGGGATCGCGATGGGCCACGAGGGGATGCGGGCCTCCCTCGTCTCCCGGGAGGCGATCGCCGACTCGGTGGAGCTCGTGATGCACGCCGAGCGCTTCGACGCCCTGGTGGGCATCGCCGGGTGCGACAAGAGCGAGCCGGGGATGCTCATGGCGATGGCCCGCCTGGACCTCCCGGCGGTGTACCTGTACGGGGGGACGATCCTCCCCGGCACCCACGCCGGGCGGGAGATCACGATCCAGGACGTCTTCGAGGCGGTGGGGGCCCACGCCCGGGGGGCGATCGACGACGCCGAGCTCCTGGCCGTCGAGCGGGCGGCCTGTCCCGGGGCCGGCTCCTGCGCCGGGATGTACACGGCGAACACGATGGCCGCCGCGGGGGAGGCGCTCGGGATGTCGCTCCCCGGCGCCGCCTCGCCGCCCGCGGTGGACGCCCGGCGGGAGATCGAGGCCCGCCGGGCCGGGGAGGCGGTGGTGCGGCTCCTGGAGCGGGGCATCCGGCCCCACGACATCCTCACCCGGCAGGCGTTCGAGAACGCGATCGCCGTGGTGATGGCGTTGGCCGGGTCGACGAACGCGGTCCTCCACCTCCTGGCCATCGCCCGGGAGGCCCGGGTGGAGCTCTCGCTGGACGACTTCGACCGCATCAGCCGGCAGGTGCCCCACCTGGTGGACGTCCGGCCGGCCGGGCGGTTCGTCATGACCGACCTGGACCGGGTGGGCGGCGTGCCGGTCGTGATGCGGGAGCTCCTGGACGCGGGGCTCCTCCACGGGGACGCGCTCACGGTGACCGGGCGGACCGTGGCCGAGAACCTGGCGGAGCTCCGGCCCCCCGGGCCCGACGGGGACGTCGTCCGTCCGGCTTCCGACCCGATCCACCCGTGGGGGGGCCTGGTGATCCTCCGCGGCTCGCTCGCCCCGGAGGGCGCCGTCTGCAAGGCGGCGGGGGCGGAGGGCGAGGTGTTCCGGGGACGGGCCCGGCCCTTCGACTCCGAGCAGGAGGCGTTCCGGGCCGTCACGTCGGGGGCCATCGCCCCGGGCGACGTGATCGTGATCCGGAACGAGGGCCCGAAGGGGGCGCCCGGCATGCCCGAGATGCTGGCGGTGACGGCGGCCGTGGCGGGGGCGGGGCTGGGGCGGGAGGTGGCGCTCGTCACCGACGGGCGGTTCTCCGGGGCCACGAAGGGCTTCTCCGTCGGCCACGTCGCCCCGGAGGCCGTGGTCGGGGGCCCGATCGCCCTGATCGAGGAGGGCGACGGGATCGTCCTGGACATCCCGGGGCGCCGGATCGACCTGCTGGTGGAGGAGGCCGTGCTCGAGGAGCGACGCCGGCGCTGGTCGCCGCCCCCGCCCCGGTACGAGCGGGGGGCCCTGGCGAAGTACGCCCGCCTGGTCTCCTCGGCCTCGGAGGGGGCGGTCACGGGATGAGGGCCGGAGCGCCGGGGCGAGGCGGGAGCACCGGATGACGAACGAGCGGATCACCCTCCCGCGGGCCCTGGCCTGCCGGGAGTGCGGGGCGCGCTACGAGGTCGAGCCCCGCTCGATCTGCGACGCGTGCTTCGGGCCGGTCGAGCCCTGGTACGACCTGGGGGCGGTGGACGGGCCGCTGTTCCGCAAGCACGCCGAGTCCGGCCCCCCCACGCTCTGGCGCTACGAGCTCCTCCTCCCCGGCGGGCCCGACGTCCCCCGGGTCGACCTGGGCGCGGGGTTCACCCCGCTCCGCCGGGCCGATCGTCTCGGCCGGCGCCTGGGGATCCGCGACCTGTGGGTCAAGGACGATTCCGTGAACCCCTCGAACTCCTTCAAGGACCGCGTGGTCTCCGTGGCATCCACGATGGCCCGGGCCTTCGGGTTCGAGGCGCTCTCGTGCGCCTCCACCGGGAACCTGGCCAACGCGGTCGGCGCCCACGCCGCCCGGGCCGGGATCCCCGCCTACGTGTTCGTCCCCCGGGACCTGGAGCAGGCGAAGATCCTGGCCACCGAGGCCTACGGGGCGAAGGTGGTCGCCGTGGAAGGGAACTACGACGACGTGAACCGCCTCTGCTCGGAGGTCGCGGAGACCCTCCCCTGGGCTTTCGTGAACGTGAACATGCGGCCGTACTACGCGGAGGGGTCCAAGTCCCTGGGGTTCGAGGTGGCCGAGCAGCTGGGGTGGCGCCTGCCCGACCACGTCGTGGTCCCGATCGCGTCCGGCGCCCTGATGACCAAGGTCCACCGGGCGTTCCGGGAGCTGGTGGCGATCGGCGCGGTGGAGGATCGTCCGTCCCGGATCTCCGGCGCCCAGGCCGAGGGCTGCGCCCCTGTGGCCCGGGCCTGGGCCCAGGGCACGGAGGACGTCCGGCCGGTGAAGCCGGAGACGATCGCCCGGTCCCTGGCCATCGGGAACCCCGCCGACGGTTACCACGCGATCCGCACCGCGAAGGCCACCGGGGGCGTGATCGAGGCCTGCACCGAGGAGGAGGTGGTGGAGGGGATCCGGCTCCTCGCCGAGACCGAGGGCGTCTTCACCGAGACGGCGGGCGGCGTGACGATCGCCGTCCTGAGGCGGCTCCGGGAGGCCGGGGTGATCGAGGCCGACGAGGAGACCGTCGCCCTGGTCACCGGCAACGGCTACAAGACCGTGGAGGCCCTGGAGGGAGCGGTGGAGCCCACGTACCGGGTCCCCCCGGACCTCGACGCGTTCCTGGCCGCCCTGCGGGGATGAGGGCGCGCCCTGCGCAACGCTCCCCTTGCGGCCGGATGGCGCCCACGGAAGTATCGCCACGGCGTATCGGCCGTGCTCCCCGTCCGCACCGGGCCCCGCGCACGTAGCAGGAGGTGACGGGGGGAGCGTCGGGGAAGGAGGGGTGATGCCGGGCTTCGAGGGGCTCTCCTGGGAGGACCTGCACCGCCGGGCGCTGACGCGCCGGGCCCTGCTGAAGGGCGGGGTGACCGGGGCTGGTGCCTTCGCCCTGGCCGCGTTCCTGGCGGCGTGCGGCGGCGGCGGCGGTGGTGGCGGCGGCGGCGGGCTCACCGAGGTTCCGAGCGACGGGTCCCAGGTGAACCTGGACGACCTGATCGCCGCGGCTCAGGGCGAGGGCGCGCTCAACACGATCGCGCTGCCGCCGGACTGGGCCAACTACGGCGAGATGATGCAGACCTTCCAGACCACGTACCAGATCCGGATCACGAACGCCTCGCCCAACGCGTCGTCCGCCGAGGAGCTCGAGGCCGTGAAGTCGCTGGCGGGACAGGACCGGGCCCCGGACGTCCTGGACGTGGGCCCCCCGTTCGCCCTCCAGGCGAAGGACGAGGGCCTCGTCGCCGCCTACAAGGTGTCCACGTGGGACACGATCCCCGATGAGCTCAAGGACCCGGACGGGTACTGGGTCGGCGACTACTGGGGCGTGGTCGCGTTCGGGGCGAACACCGACGTCGTCCAGAACGTGCCCGCGAGCTGGGCCGACCTCCTGAAGCCGGAGTACAAGGGGCAGGTGGCGCTGAACGGCGACCCCCGGGAGTCGGGCTCCGCCTTCGCCGCGGTCTACGCGGCGGCCCTGGCGAACGGCGGCTCGCTCGACGACATCACGCCGGGGATCGACTTCTTCGCCGAGCTGGCCGACTCGGGGAACTTCATCGCCGTGGACGCCACGCCGGGATCCGTGGCCAAGGGTGAGACGCCGATCACGATTGACTGGGACTACCTCCAGATCGCCTACGGCGACGAGTTCGCCGGGCAGATCACGTGGCAGGTCTCGGTGCCGACGGACGGCGTGTTCGGCAACTACTACTGCCAGGCGATCAACAAGGACGCCCCCCACCCGTTCGCGGCCCGCCTGTGGCAGGAGTTCTGCTACTCGGACGAGGGCCAGCTG
>DATLZP010000198.1:0-7903 GCA_035573935.1 Actinomycetota bacterium | reverse complement strand
GGCCGGGCGAACCTCGGCGCGTAGCGGAAGTAGGCGAACCCCAGGGCGAGCAGGACGAGCGCCCCGAGCACCGCGACGAGGACCGCCATCCCGTAGACCCAGCCGCCGGTGTTCCGCTCGGGGCTGCTGGTGGGATCGATGGAGACCTGGGCCAAGGCCAGCGAGGCACCGTGCACGACGGCCACGCACGCACCCAGCAGCACGATCAGGGGACGGCGGGAACGCACGGCGGCGATCGTAGCAGACGGGTTGCGCGGGGTCCGATCGCGGCCCGAGAGCCGGAGATGGGATTCGAACCCATGACCTGCCGCTTACGAGGCGGCTGCTCTGCCTGGCTGAGCTACTCCGGCGGCCGGGCCGAGTCTACCAACCGCCCCCCCGCCCCCCGGCGTCAACGGGACGTCTCCCCGACCGCGCCGGTCGCCCGCTCGGCGGCCACGACCTTGCGGAGCAGGTCCCGGAGCTGGCGAACCTCCGATGGGGTGAGGGCCCGGAACGAGGGGAGCGGCTCGTAGAGGAGCTCCGCCGCCCGGTCCCGGGCCGCCGTCCCCTCCGGCGTGAGCGCGATCATCTTCACCCGCCGATCCGACGGGTGGGGCCGGCGCTCGACCAGCCCTCGTTCCTCCAGCGCGTCGGTCAGGCTCGTGACGTACGAGGCGTCGTAGCCCCAGTGCTCCGCCAGGTCGCGCATCGGGACGCCCTCCCCCGGCTCCAGGTGCACCAACACCTTCATCGCGGCGGGGGAGACCCCGATCGTCGCGCAGGCCCTCCCGAGGCGCTCGTGGGCCTGGGGCGAGAAGATCAGGTCGAACATGGCCCGCCAGGCCTCCCGAGCGGCACGGGTCCCGGCCCGCGCGGGCGTGCCCCTTCCCTTCATGAGCTCCGATCTTCTCCTTTCCACAAGGAATCTGTGGACATCTCTCGAACGTTGAGGATACCGTAGGAACGCCCGCACCGGCGGAGGGAGGATCATGGCGCTGTTCGGGTTCGACGGAGAGAACGCCAGGGAGAAGCTCGTCGTCCTGCTGACGATGTGCTTCGCCCTGGCCATGGCCATGCTCGACAACACCGTGGTGAACGTGGCCCTCCCCACGATCAGCGACGACCTGGGGGCCGGGGTCTCGGAGCTCCAGTGGATCGTGGACGGCTACGTCCTCGCCTTCGCCTCGCTCCTGCTCACCGGGGGGATCCTCGGGGACCGGTACGGTCGCAAGCGGACGTTCCTGGGGGGCCTCCTGGTGTTCACGGCCGCCTCCCTGGCCTCCGGGCTGGCCGGGTCGACGGGAGAGCTGATCGCGTTCCGGGCCCTCCAGGGGATCGGGGCCGCCCTCCTCCTCCCCGGGACCCTCTCGATCCTCACGGTCACGTTCCCTCCGCACGAGCGGGCCCGGGCCATCGGGCTGTGGGCCGGGATGTCGGGGCTGGCCCTGGCCCTGGGGCCGACCCTCGGAGGGCTGATGGTCGAGCGGCTGGGCTGGCAGTCGGTGTTCTTCCTGAACGTCCCCATCGGCGCCGTCGCCCTCCTCGTGGCCACCCGGACCGTGCGCGAATCGGTCTCGGAGGTGGAGCGGCGGCTCGACCTCCCCGGCCTGCTGCTCGGGACGGTCGCGCTGTTCAGCGCGACCTACGGCCTGATCGAGGCGAACCGGCTCGGATGGAGCGATCCGCTGATCGTGGGCTCCCTCCTCACCTCCGGGCCGTTCCTGGCCGGCTTCCTCGGATGGGAGCTGCGGAACCCCCATCCGATGATGCCGCTCGGGTTCTTCCGGATCCCGGCGTTCTCCGCGGGCAACGCCGTGGCCTTCTCGGTCTCGCTCGGGATGTTCGCGACGTTCTTCTTCCTCAGCCTCTACATGCAGCTGATCCACGGGTACACGGCCTTCCAGGCCGGCCTGCGGTTCCTCCCCATGACGCTGGCCATCGTGGCCACCGCTCCCTACGCGGGCCGCTTCGCCCAGCGGAACGGGTCCCGGGGGCCGATGACCTACGGCCTCCTCCTCGCGGGGGCGGGGCTGCTGTTCCTGGGAACCCGGCTGCAGCCCGACACCTCCTCCCTCACGATGCTCCCCGTCTTCGTGATCATGGGCCACGGGATGGGCTCCACGATGGCCCCGATGACCGCGGCGGTGATGAACGCGGTGGGCCCGCAGCGGGCGGGGCTGGGATCCGCCATGACCAACACGTCCCGCGAGATCGGTGGGGTGCTCGGCATCGCGCTGCTGGGCACGATCCTCACCACGAGGCTCCGGGACGCGCTCCTCCCGGCACTGGCCGGGTTGGAGCTGGACGGGCCGCAGCGGGAGGGGATCGCCGCGGCGGCGGGCCACGGCGTCCTGGACCCCTCCATGCTGGCGGGCCTCTCCCGGCCGCAGATCCTCGCCGTGCGGGAGGCGTTCGCCGCATCCTTCATGGCCGGGTTCCACACCGCGCTCCTGGTCGGGGGCACCGTCCTGCTGCTCGCGGCCTGGGTCGCCTACCGGTTCATCCCCGGTCGGGGGCAGGGGGAGGCTCGCCCGGCGGCGGAGGCCGAGCGCATCCCGGTGGAGGTCTAGAGCCCCCCGCGGGGTACGGCCACCACCCCCCGGGTGGGGTGAGGCTCCCCGGAGCGTTCGGCGGACCCGCTTCCCCACGGCCGGGCGAACGGCGACGATGGCCCGTGAGAGCATGGTCCGGCCGATGGGGGGGCCGATGAGGAGCGGCGACGGCTCCGTCCCGGAGCGGGTGGAGCGGGTGATGGTGGCCACGGACCGCTCGGCCACTGCCGAGCGGGCGGTGCGGTTCGGGGCGGCGATGGCCGAGCGCTACGGGGCCCGCCTGGTGCTGATCCAGGTCGTCGGGCCGGGGAACCCGGGGGCCACGGAAGCCGGGCTGGCCGAGGCCACCCGGGCCGGGGCCGCGGCCGACGAGCTGGCCCGCCGGGCCCGGGAGCTGGCCGGGGACCGGGGGACGGCCCGGGTGGTCGTCGACGACGACCCGGCCCGAGCCATCGTCCGGGTGGCGGAGGAGGAGGGGACGGACGTCCTGGTCGTGGGGAACGCCGGGATGGCCGGGCGACGGGAGTTCCTCCTGGGCAACGTCCCGAACCGCATCTCCCACAGCGCCCGATGCACCGTGATCATCGTGAACACGGCGGAGGGGCAGCCCCCGATACCGCCCGGCCCGCCCCGGGCCGGGCGCGCGCCGGAGCCGGAGGAGCCCGCCCTGCTGGGTCGGGCGACCCGGATCGGGGCCGTGCTCGCCCGGCACGGGCTCCGGGAGCTGTTCGCCCGGGCGGACCGCGACGGCGACGAGCACCGCCGCTCCCAGGCCCGGCGCCTCCGAGCCGCCCTCGAGGAGCTGGGGCCCACCTTCGCCAAGCTGGGCCAGGTCCTCTCCACCCGACCCGACCTCCTTCCCCCGGCCTTCGTCGAGGAGCTCGCCACGCTCCAGGACAACGTCCCGCCCCTCACGGAGGCCGAGGTGGTGCAGGTGATGGAGCAGGAGCTCGGCGTGCCCTGGGAGGACGTGTTCGAGTCGATCGATCCCGCGCCGATGGCGGCCGGCACGATCGCCCAGGTCCACCGGGCCACCCTCACCGGCGGCGAGCGCGTGGTGGTGAAGGCGCAGCGGCCCACGGCCCGGGCCGAGATCGAACAGGACCTCGGGCTGTTCCGGATCTTCGCCGAGAAGACGGCCGACCGACCGGCGTTCCGCCAGGTCGTGGACGTCCCGGCGGTGTTCGAGCACCTCTCCTCCTCGCTCCACCGGGAGCTCGACTTCCGCCGGGAGGCGGCCAACATCGAGCGGATGCGGCAGGTGCTCGCGCCCTACCCACGCCTGGACGTCCCCCGGGTGCACCGGGACCTCTCCACCGATCGGCTCCTCGTGATGGAGGAGGTCCAGGGGGTCCCGATACGCCAGGCGCCGCCCGGGCCGGAGCGGCGGGAGGCCGCCCGACAGCTCCTCGAGAGCTACTACCGCCAGATCCTCACCGACGGGTTCTTCCACGCCGACCCCCATCCCGGGAACCTCAAGTGGTGGAACGACCGGATCTACTTCCTCGACTTCGGGATGGTGGGCGAGGTCGGTCCGGAGATGCGGGAGCACCTGATGCTGCTCCTCATGGCGTTCTGGCAGGAGGACGTCCAGTTCCTCACCGACGTCACGTTCATGCTGGCCGGCGGGGCCGACCGGAGCGACATCGACATCGACCGCTTCCGGGAGGAGCTCGGCCAGCTGATGGCCAAGTACCGGAACGCCTCGCTGCGGGAGATCCAGCTGGGACCCATCCTCCAGGAGATGACGGAGATCGCGATCCGCCACGACGTGCCGCTCCCCGCCTCGCTCGCCCTCACCGGCAAGGCGTTGGCGCAGATGCAGCTGGCCACGGCCGAGCTGGACCCGGAGCTCGACCCGTTCGAGGTGGCCGGGTCGTTCCTGATGCGGAGCCTGGTGGGCCGGATCCGGGACCGGGCCGACCCGAAGAAGCTCTTCTACGAGGCCCAGAAGCTCAAGGTCCGGTTCGCCCGCCTGACCGAGGCCCTGGAGCGCCTGGCCGGGACCCGGCCCGGCCCGAAGCTCCAGGTGAACTTCCGGGCCGAGCCGCTCGAGCGCACGGTGCACCAGGCCGGGCGGCGGCTGTCGCTCGGGATCACCGCCGGGGCGGCGCTGCTCGGTTCGGCCATGACCGCCAGCGCCGACGTGGCGGGCTGGGTCCCGGCGGCCCTGGGGGCGCTGGGCGGGGGACTGACGCTCGCCCTCCTGGCCGACCTCCTCCGCCGCCGCCCCTGACGTGTGGACGGCCCTCGCCCCGGGTAGGTAGGCCAGGAACCCGACCGAGGAGGTCCATCCATGCCCGCGATCCGCACCCGCCTTCCCGCGCTCGCCGTCTCGGCCCTGCTCCTCGTGGCCTGCGGCGGCGACCAGCCGGCCGTGGAGGACACGGCCCCGCCGGCCGCCGAGAGCCCGACGGAGGGAGGCGCCGTCACGTACACGGCCGTGGAGTACGAGTTCCGCGGCCCCGCGTCGCTGCCCGCCGGACCGGTCACGATCGAGCTCCGGAACGAGGGGGAGGAGCAGCACGAGCTCCAGCTGGTCCGCCTGGAGAAGGGCCGGACGGTCGAGGACGTCGAGGCGCTGTTCGAGGAGGGCGTGCCGCAGGGCCCGCCTCCCTGGGTCACCCAGGTGGGCGGCACGTTCGCGGCGCCCGGGGAGACCGCGGAGCAGCCCGTCGCGGCGGACCTCGAGGCCGGCACCTACGTGATGCTCTGCCTGGTCCCGACGGAGCGCGACGGGGAGCAGGTCCCCCACGCGGCCCTGGGGATGATCCGGGAGGTGTCGGTGGGCTGAGGCCTACGGGCCGGCCCGTTCCACGCGCTCCTGGACCTCGCGGAGGCGGTCGGCCACGCCCTCGAGCAGGGCCACGGCGACGCTGGGGTTCGCGATCAGGAACGGCTTGAAGTAGGTCGTCTCGATCACCATCGCGGTGACGGGCTCCGTCGCCGTGACGGTCGCCGTCCGGCGGACCCGGCCCAAGAGGGAGAGCTCGCCGAAGAAGTCCCCCGGGCCGAGCTCGTGGACCGCGCCCCCCGCCTCCACCCGGGCCCGCCCGGAAAGGAGCACGAACAGGCCACGGGGCTCCGCGTCCCGCTCGACGATGGCCTCCCCCGCGGCGAACGTCCGGCGCCGGCCGATCCTGGCCACGGCCGCCAGGTCGTCGTCGGTGAGGTCCTCGAAGAAGCGGACGCGGCGGAGGGCCGCGACGTCCGGCGCGAGCTCGCCCACGATCACCCCTCCCCTCAGCCGGACCGGGCCGGCGCCAGGCCGGCCAGGTCCACGTCCTCGTCCCGGAGCCGGGCGGGGTCCACCTCGCCGCCCGCGGCGACCAGGGGCATCGTGGCCCGCACGTCGTCCCCCCGGTCCAGGGCCGCCACCGCCCGGACCCGGCCCCCGGCCAGGTAGAAGGCGGCGAACCTTCGCCCCTCGAGGCTCCCCCGGATCACCAGCTCGTCCCACCCCATGTGCCACCCCGCGTACTGGATCTCGTGCTCGAACTGCTCCGACCAGAACCAGTGGACCTCCGCGTAGGGCCCCCCCCGGCCCAGCATGGAGAGCGCGGCCGCCCGGCCCTGGGCCCGGGCGTTCTGCCAGTGCTCCACGCGGATCCGCCCGAACAGCGGGTGGAGGTGGCTGGCCACGTCGCCGGCGGCGAACACGCCGGGGGCCTCGGCCCGGCAGCGCTCGTCCACCAGGACGCCCCCGTCCACGCCGATCCCCGAACCGGCCAGGAACCCCGTGACCGGTTCCACGCCCAGGCCCAGGAGGACGAGGTCGCACTCGAGCTCCAGGCCGCCCGCCGTCACCACCCGCTCCGCCCGCCCGGACCCCTCGATCCGCTCCAGGCGGTCCCGGAACGTCATGGCCACGCCGTGGTCGCGGTGGATCGCCTCCAGGACGCCGCCCACCTCCGGACCCAGGACCCGGGCCAGCGGCGCGGGGTTCCCGTCCACGACGTGCACCTCCACGCCCCGGGCCCGGAGGGAGGCGGCCACCTCCGAGCCGATGAAGCCCATCCCGGCCAGCACCGCCCGCCGCCCCGCCGCCACCTCCGCCCGGAGCGCCGCGGCGTCGGCCGCGCTCCGAAGCTCGTGGACGCCCTCCAGCGAGACGCCGGCGATGGGGAGCCGGCGCGGGGCCGCCCCGGTGGCGATGAGGAGGCGGTCGTAGCCGATCGGATCGCCCCCCGCCACCCGCACCGTCCGCTCCCGGGGATCGACCCCCACGGCGGTGGTCCCCGTGCGCAGGTCGATCTCCCGCTCCTCGTAGAACGCGGGCGGGTGGACGAAGGCCTCCTCCAGGCGGCTCTCGCCGCGGAGGAACGACTTCGAGAGCGGCGGGCGCTCGTAGGGGAAGGTCGGCTCCGCCCCCACCAGCACGACCTCCCCATCGAACCCCGCCTCCCGGAGGGTGGCGGCGGCCGTCGCCCCGGCCAGGCCGGCTCCGACGATGACGAAGCGGCGCCGCGGCCGCCGGCGTCCGTCCGCCGCCTCCGGAGCCTCCGGGGCCGGCCCGTCGCCCCCCACCCGCTCCAGCGGCCGGGTGGCCGGACCCTTCAGCACCGCTCCGTCGGCGCGGAACCGCGAGCCGTGGCACGGGCAGTCCCACGTCCGGTCCGCGGCGTTCCACCCTACGGTGCAGCCCATGTGCGTGCACCGTGGGGAGAGCTCGTACGTCCGGCCGTCCTCGTCGATGTACACGGCCAGGGTCCGACCGCCGACGTCCACCAGGCCCCCCCGACCCGGTCCCAGGTCCTCGACGGTCCGGTCGACGGTCTTCACGACCAGGACGTCGGTGGCCGCGTAGTGGGCGACCTTGTTGGGGACCGAGCCCAGGAACCTGCGGACCCCGGCCATCCCCTTGTTCCCCACCACGACCAGGTCCGCCCGCTCCCGCTCCGCGGTCTCGACCAGCCGGTCGGCCGGATCGCCCCCCAGCGCGCGCCGCACGACCTCGACGTCGTCGGGGGCCAGGCTCGCCGCCCGCTCCAGCCGGATCGCTCCCAGCACCGGGTCGCCCACGTGGACCAGGACCGCCGTCGCCCCGAACAGCGCCGCCAGGTCGAAGGCCCGCTGGGCGGCCTCGGTGGCGGTGGGCGAGCCGTCGGTCCCCGCGACGATCCGGCGGTACGGGGGCCCGGGCTCGTCGGGTCCCCCCGGGCGCCCCGTCGTGTCCACGATCAGCAGGTCGCAGGGCGCCTCGTGCGCCACCCGGTCGGGGACCGTCCCCAGCCGGAACCGGGGGGCGGCGCCCATCCCCTTGTTCCCCACCACGACCAGGTCCGCCCGCTCCCGCTCCGCGGTCTCGACCAGCCGGTCGGCCGGATCGCCCCCCAGCGCGCGCCGCACGACCTCGACGTCGTCGGGGG
>DATLZP010000197.1:0-6802 GCA_035573935.1 Actinomycetota bacterium | reverse complement strand
GGGCCTGGGCCCCCGACGGCCGCCCGGCCCCGGGGGCCCGGCCCGTGGAGCCGGACCTCGAGGACGCGGTGATGGTGGCGGCGCTCTCCCGGGCCGGTGGGAGGGAGCCGCGGTGACCCCGCTGGCCGTGGCCCGGGACGTGACCCGCCGGTTCGGCCGGGTCCTCGCCGTGTCCGGGGTCCACCTGGTGGTGGGCGCCGGGGAGGTCGTCGGCCTGGTCGGCGCGAACGGCGCCGGCAAGACCACGCTGATCCGGGTGCTCCAGGGCCTGGTCCCCCCCACCTCGGGATCGGTCGAGCTGTTCGGGGAGGCGCCCTCCCGGGCGGCGAGGCGCCGCGTGGGATACGTGCCGCAGGGCCTCGGGCTGTACCCGGACCTCACGGTGGCGGAGAACCTCGCGTTCGCCGCCGCCGCCTACGGGACGGCCCCGCCCCCGCTCCACGAGGAGCTCGCCGCCGTCCGCGACCGGCTGGTGGGCGAGCTCCCGCTGGGCCTCCAGCGCCGGGTGGCCTTCGCCGCTGCCTCGGCCCATCGGCCGGAGCTCCTGATCCTCGACGAACCCACCTCGGGCGTGGGGCCCCTGGGGCGGGCCCGCCTCTGGGACGACATCCGCGCCGCCGCGGAGCGGCGGGTGGGCGTGCTCGTCACCACCCACTACATGCGGGAGGCCGAGCAGTGCGACCGCCTAGTGGTCCTGAGCTCCGGCCGGGTGGTGGCCGAGGGGACGCTGGCCGAGATCCTGGGCGAACGCTCCGCCGTCCTGGTGCGGGCCGACGGGTGGCGGGAGGCGTTCCGGGCCCTGCGCGGCGCCGGGTTCCGGCTGGGCCTCCGGGGCCGCTCCCTCCGGGTGGTGGAGGCGGAGCCCGATCGGGTCCGCGAGACCCTCGAGGCGGCGGGGATCCGGGCTCGGGTCGACCCGGTCCCGGCGACCTTCGAGGAAGCGTTCCTCGTGCTCTCGGGGAGCGGCTGATGGCCCGGAGCGGGCGGCGGCCGGGTCCCAGCGGCACCCGGGAGGCCATCCTCCGGGCGGCCCGACGGGCGTTCCACGTCCACGGGTACGATGGCGCGACGATCCGGGGCATCGCCGCGGCGGCCGGGGTGGATCCGGCACTCGTCCACCACTTCTACGGATCGAAGGAGCAGCTCTTCGCCGCGGCGATGGAGGTCCCGTTCACCCCCTCCGAGGTGATCCCCGCGCTCCTCGAGGGCGGGGCCGCCGGGCTCGGCGAGCGGATCCTCCGGTTCTTCCTGGCGGCGAACGACCGGCCGGAGGCCGGGCCGTTCGTGGCCCTGATCCGCTCGGCGAGCTCGAACGAGCGGGCGGCGGCGATGCTGCGGGGGTTCATCGTGCGGGAGGTGATCGGGCGGCTGGCCGGGGCCCTGGGGCTCCCCCACGCCGAGCTCCGGGCCTCGCTCGTCGGGTCCCAGCTCGCCGGCCTCGCCATGGCCCGGTACGTCCTGCGGGTGGAGCCGCTCGCCTCCGCCGACCCCGACACCGTGGTGGCCTGGGTGGCCCCCACGCTCCAGCGCTACCTCACCGGGGAGCTCCCCCGGCCGGCCCCCGGGGCCAGGACCCGCCGATCGGGCCGGACCACGGGCCGCCGGGCCTCCCGCCCCTAGGGCGCCCGGAGGCGGCGCGAGGGGACCCGCCCCATCAGCACCCCGCGCCGGTGGTCGCGGAGGATCACGGTCGCCGCGTTCCGGCCGGGGACGGCCATCACCCCGCCCCCCGGGTGGGTGCCGGCCCCGCAGAGGTACAGCCCGGGGACCGGGGCCCGGTACGAGCCGTAGCCGGGGATGGGGCGGAACGAGAAGAGCTGGTCGGGGCTCATCTCGCCCTGGAAGATGTTCCCGCCCAGGAGGCCGAACCGGCGCTCCAGGTCGGGGGGCGCGAGGACCTCGATCTCCTCGACCGCGCCCGGGAGGTTCGGCGCGTGGGCGCCCAGCGTCTCGATCACCCGTCGCCCGAAGGCCTCCCGCTCCTCGTCCCAGGTCGAGCCGCGGAGCGCGTACGGCCCGAACTGGCAGAACGCGAGCATCAGGTGCTTGCCATCCGGGGCCAGGCCGTCCTCGTGGGCCGTGGGGAAGACGACCTCAACGTACGGCCGCTCCGAGGGGCGCCCGTACTTCGCGTCGTCCCACGCCCGCTCCAGGTACTCGACCGATGGGGAGACCGCGACCAGGCCCCGGTGGAGCGATCCCCCCTGGTCCCAGGCCGGGAACGCCGGCAGCTCCCCCAGGGCCGCGTTCACCTTCACCGACCCGGAGCGGGTCCGGTACCGCTTCACGTCGCGCACGACGTCCGCCGGGAGGCGTTCCTCCCCCACCAGCTCGAGGTACGTCGTCACGGGGTGGGCGTTCGACACGACGCGGGAGGCTCGGACCAGCGAACCGTCCTCCAGCTCCACGCCCACGGCGCGGCCGGCCGCGGAGATCGCCACCCGCTGGACGCCGGCCCCCGTCCGGATCTCCGCCCCCGCCGCCCGGGCCGCCGCGGCCAGGGCCTCGGACACGCCGCCCATCCCGCCCCGCACCCAGCCCCAGGCCCCGGGGTGCCCCGCCACCTCCCCGATCCAGTGGTGCATCAGGACGTAGGCGGATCCCGGCGACATCGGCCCGCCCCAGGCGCCGATGATGGCCTGGGTGGCGAGCGCCCCCTTCACCCGCTCGTCCTCGAACCACTCGTCGAGGAGGTCGGCCGCGCTCAACGTGAACAGCCGGACGACCTCGTGGAGGTCGCGGCCGGTCCACCCCCGCATCCTCCCCGCGGTCGCCACCCACCGGGGGGCGTCGCGGAGCGCGAGGTTCGGCGGCACGACGAAGAGGAGGTCCCGGAGCAGCCGGGCGGCCCGATCGAAGTACCGGTCGAACCCCACGTACGCCTCGGCGTCCCGCCTCGAGAGGCGGCGGATGTTCTCGACGTCGCGGGCGAGGTCGCCCCAGAGCGTGAGCGAGGTGCCGTCGGGGAACGGCACGAAGTAGTCGGGGGAGACGATCGAGACGTCGTAGCCGAACCGGCGGAGCTCGAGCTCCCGCTCGATCCGGGGCGGGAGGAGCGATACGACGTAGGAGGCGGAGGAGACCCGGTAGCCCGGCCAGGGCTGCTCCGTGACCGCCGCCCCGCCCACGACGTCCCGTCGCTCCAGGACCAGCACGTCCAGGCCGGCCCGGGCCAGGTAGGCCGCACAGGCCAGCCCATTGTGGCCGGCTCCCACGATCACCACGTCGCGCCGGTGGCCCCCCACCGAGGGGCGATGCTAGCGGAGGGGACGACGCCAGGTTGTCAGCGATCCCCGGGCGGAGGATGCTCTAGGCGCGCCGCGACGGCCCTTCGTTCGCGATGTCCGAGACGCTCGAGCGTGCGACGTTCCAGGGTGCCCCGGCGGAGATCAGGACCCGTCCCCGGGCCGGCGTCATCCTGGCCGCCGGCCGCTCCGAACGACTGGCCCGGGTGACCGGCGGGGGTTCGAAGGCCCTGGTCCGCGTGGGCGGGCTCTCCCTCGTCGAGCGGGCGGTCCGCAGCCTGCTGGCCGCGGGCCTGGAGCGGGTCATCGTGGTGGTCGGCTACCAGGCCGGACCGGTGGCCGCGGTCGTCAACCGGATCGCCCCGGGGAGGGTCCGGGCCGCCTACGCCGAGCGGTGGGAGGAGGGAAACGGGGCCTCGCTGGCCGCCGCCGCCCCCTTGCTCCGGGACGAGGACGATCTCTTCGTCCTGATCACGGCGGACCACGTCTTCGGGGAGGGCGTGGTGGACCGGCTGATCGCGGAGGGCCGGCCGGCCGTCCTCGTGGACCACGCGCCGGACCCCGACGCCTGGGCGGAGGGGACGCGGGTGCGGCTGCGGGAGGACGGCGCGGTGGCGTTCTCCAAGGAGCTCGGCGACCCGGCCATCGACTGCGGGGCGTTCCTGCTCCCCCGGGCGGTCTTCGAGGCCCAGCGGCGGGCGGCGGCCCGGGGGGACGGCACGCTGGCCGGGGCGGTCACGGAGCTCGCCGCGGAGCGTCCGCTCGCCGCGGTCCCCCTGCCCCCGGGGACCTGGTGGCAGGACGTGGACACCCCGGAGGACCTCCGCCGGGCCCGGGAGCGGCTCCGCCGTTCCCTCATCAAGCCGGGGGACGGTCCCGTCTCCCGGTACCTCAACCGACCCATCTCCACCCGGATCTCGATGCTGCTCGCCCCCCTCCGGCCGAGCCCGGACCTGGTGTCGGTGCTGGCGTTCCTCCTCGGGCTCGCGGCGTCCTGGCTGCTCGCGGAGGGCCGGTCGGTGTGGGCGGCGGTCCTCGTCCACCTGACGTCGATCCTGGACGGGGTGGACGGGGAGGTGGCCAGGCTCCAGCTGCGGGCCAGCGCCGGGGGGGCGCTCCTGGACGGCGTCCTCGACCGGTTGTGCGACGCGGCGATCGTCCTGGGCCTCGCGTCCTGGGCCCTGGCCGCCGGGGCGGCGTCTCAGGCGGCCGTGGCCCTGGCGGTGGCGGCCACCGTGGGCTCGATGCTCTCGATGGCCACGAAGGACCGGATCGCGGCCCTGGGCCTGCCGCCCGCTCCGGAACGGGGGCTCGGCTACCTCCTGGGGGGACGGGACGGCCGGCTCCTCATCGTGGCCCTGGCCGCCCTGGCCGGTCGCCCCGTGTGGGCCCTGGCGGCGGTGACCGCCACGAGCGGACTGTCGCTCTTCCTCCGGGTCCTGCTGGCCCGGTTCTGGGCGTCGCGGTTGGAGGCGTGAAGGGAGCCGGGCGCGAGACCGGCCCGCCGGGAGGGCGCCGTCAGGTGCCCTCGAGGCAGCCGGCGACCTCCGGCGGCAGCCCCGGGATGTCGAGCCCGGCGCCGCCCCGCACGAAGTCGTACGGGATCCCGGCCCAGGCGCCCGGCAGGCCCGGGTAGGGCGTCGGGCCCGGCCCGGCCGACTCGTACTGGAAGCCCACCCAGTCCGGTGATCGGAACCCCCGGGAGTCGTAGGGGGCCACCGCCACGAGCCCCGCGCCGAAGCGTCGCCGCTCGACGAGGAACCTCCCCTGGAACGCGGGGTCGCGGCGCGCCCAGAGCTTCACGTACCAGCGCTCGACCTGCAGCAGGTAGCCCTTGTCCGAGGGCGGCGACTCCGGGCCCACGAAGTACCGGAGGTCGACCACCTCGAGGGGACCCCGGACGCCGGTCGTCCGCCGGATCACCCGGAGGGGGAAGGCCCGGAGCCGGTCCCCCGGTGGGGGCGTCCTCCACCCCTCCACGCAGCCCTGGGCCGGGGGACCGACGGTGGGCGGGGGTGAGGCGGGGGGCGGCGGAGGGCTCGACCCGTCCCCCTGGGAGGTGGCTCCGGCGGGCGGCGTCCAGGTGTCGGCGGAGGGGGGCGTTCCGGCCCTCCCCCGCTCGCACCCGACCAGCAGGAGCGACGCGGACAGCGAGATGGCGAGGAGACGGGGCGGGCGCCGTGGCCGCCCCGGCCCCGGGCCGAGGCTCCCCCTCGCCGGCCTCCGTCGCGTCGTGTTCGGCATGGTGGGCGACCTCCCGCAGGGGGAGGGCAGGGCCCGAGGATACCCGGGCCGGCCGGCCCGGCCGGCTTGGTAGCGTTGGCGCCGTGCCCGCGCACGAGCCGATCGACCGGCGCGCGTTCCTTGCCCGCTCCGCGATGGCGTTCGCGGGGGCGACGCTCTACGCGTGCACCGGCGGCGGTCGGATCCGCCCCGTCCGGCCCACCGCCGACGCGACCGCGGCACTCGACACCCGCTGGCCGATCAAGCGCGTCGTCTACCTGATGCTCGAGAACCGGAGCTTCGACAACCTCTTCGGCCGGTTCCCCGGCGCGGACGGGACCACGGTCGGCGTGAAGGAGGGCCGGGAGGTCCCCCTCGGCCGGTGCCCGCACTGGCTGCCCGGCGACCTCCCCCACGACCGGGCCGCCCACCTGAACGCCGTGAACGGCGGCACGTACGACGGGTTCGCCGGCGGCCAGTTCGGCGATCCCTGGGCCTACACGCAGTTCCACGAGCAGGACGTCCCGAACTACTGGGCCCTGGCCCGGGACTACGTGCTCTGCGACCGCTTCTTCGCCTCGATGGGCGGTCCCTCGTACCCCAACCACTTCTTCTTCGTGGCCGGACAGGCCGGGGGCGCGATCGACAACCCCGAGAACATCGAGACCCGCCCGATGCAGGGGGGCGGACGCTTCAAGAGCTGGGGCTGCGACGCGGTGGGGGAGGACGTGTTCGTGCTGGTCGTGGACGAGGCGGGCAACCTCACGAAGCACGACTCCTGCTTCCGCTTCCCCACGGTCCCGGAGCAGCTCGAGGAACGCCGGATCCCCTGGGCCTACTACTCGGCCCGACCCGGGCAGGCCGGCTACTTCTGGAACGCGCTGAACGGCGTGGAGGGCGTGTTCCACACCGACCTCTGGCGGGAGGGCGACACGATCCGGTGGGTGGACGATCTGGTCCGCGACATCCGGGCCGAGCGGCTCCCCGCCGTGACCTGGGTGACGCCCCGCTTCGAGCTCTCCGACCACCCCCCGGAGAGCACGTGCTTCGCCCAGGACTGGGTGACCGGCGTGCTGAACGCCCTCATGGAGAGCCCGATGTGGAAGCACACGGCGATCTTCATGACCTGGGATGAGTGGGGGGGTTTCTACGACCACGTGCCGCCGCCCGAGGTGGACCACCTGGGGTTCGGGTTCCGGGTCCCGATGCTCGTGATCTCCCCCTACGCCCACCGGGGCTACGTGGACGACGCGGAGGGGGAGTTCTCCACCCCGCTCCGGTTCATCGCCGACAACTGGGGCCTCCCCTACCTCACCGAGCGGATCCGCCGGACC
>DATLZP010000196.1:0-14223 GCA_035573935.1 Actinomycetota bacterium | reverse complement strand
GCAGAAGGGCCGGGCACGAGGCCCGGCCTACGGGGGGGCGGGCAGAAGGGCCGGGCACGAGGCCCGGCCTACGGGGGGCGGGCAGAAGGGCCGGGCACGAGGCCCGGCCTACGAGGGGGGCGGGCGGATCAGCCGGGGAGGACGATGAAGCGGACGGTCCGGGCTGCGGCCGCCTCCCGCACCAGATCCACGACCTCCTGCGGAACCGGGCTGTCCACGGTGAGGCCCATCAGCGCCAGGCCGCCGGCCTGCTCCCTGGCCACCTCCATCGTGGCGATGTTGATCCCGTGCTCGCCGAGGATCGTCCCCACCTTGCCGATCACGCCGGGACGGTCCTCGTAGGTCGTGAACAGCATGTACGTGGCGGGGGACATCTCGAGCTCGAAGCCCAGGACCTGGGTGAGCCGCTCGCGGTGCCCGACGAGCGTCCCGGCCACCTGGACCTCCCCGTCGTCGGTGCGGGCCCGGAGCAGGACCAGGCTCACGTAGTCGCGGGGGGCCGCCGAGCGGACCTCGGAGACCACGATCCCCCGTTCCGTCGCGATGACGGGCGCGTTCACGAACGAGACCGGCTCGTGGACCACCGGCGCGAGCGCCCCCTTGAGCGCGGCCAGCGTGAGGACCCGGGTGTCGACCTCGGCGATCCTGCCCAGGAAGGAGCACTCGAGGGCCGAGATCGGCCCCTGGGCCAGCCCCGTCACCAGGGCCCCCAGGCGCTCGGCCAGCCGGAGGAACGGACGGACCACCTCCGGCACCTCCGCCCCCGCCGACACGTTCACCGCGTGGGGGACGAAGGCCCCGGACAGGGCGAGCCGCACCATCTCCGCCACCTGGGTGCCGGCCTTGTCCTGGGCCTCGACGGTCGAGGCCCCGAGGTGCGGGGTCACCACGACCTGCTCGAAGCGGAACAGCGGGCTGTCCGTCGTCGGCTCCCGATCGAACACGTCCAGGGCTGCCCCGCCCAGGTGCCCCTCCTCCAGCGCCTTGGCCAGCGCCTCCTCGTCCACGATCCCGCCCCGCGAGGTGTTCACGAGCCGAGCCCCCTCCTTCATGAGCGCGAGCTCCCGGGCGCCGATCAGGCCCTCCGTGTCGGGGGTCCGCGGCAGGTGGAGCGTCACGAGATCGGACTGCACGAGGAGGGCCTCGAGCGAGGGCATCAGGTCCACGCCCATCTCCTTCGCCCGCTCCCGCGCCACGTACGGATCGAAGGCGATCACCCGCATCTCGAAGGCCAGGGCCCGCTGGGCGACCATCGAGCCCACGCGCCCCAGCCCGACCACGCCGAGGGTCTTGCCGGCCAGCTCCACCCCCTGGAACCGCTCCCGCTCCCAGCGCCCGGCCCGGAGCGCCGCGTGGGCCTGGGGGACGTTCCGAGCCTGGGCCAGCAGGAGCGCCATCGTGTGCTCGGCCGCCGACACGATGTTCGAGCGGGGGGCGTTCACCACGAGGATCCCCCGCCGGGTGGCCGCCTCGACGTCCACGTTGTCCAGGCCGATCCCGGCCCGGGCCACCACCTTGAGGTGCTCCGCGGCCTCCAGCACCTCGGCCGTGACGCGGGTCTGGGAGCGGACCACGAGGGCGTCGTAGGGGCCGATCTCCCGGGCCAGGGCCTCGGGGTCGGTGAGGTCGGGACGGACGTCCACCCGGAAGTCCTTGCGGAGCTCGGCCAGCCCCCGCTCGGCCAGGGGCTCCGTCACCAGGACCCGCACCGCTACCTCCGGCCGGCGAACACGTCCTCGGCCGCCGCCACCGCCGCCCCCCGCTTCACGGGGTAGCCCATCGCCTCGAGCGTCATCTCCAGGGCGGCCACGCCCCGGACGATGTCGAGCTCCTCGTAGGAGCCGAGGTGGCCGATCCGGAACACCTTCCCCTTCAGCGGGCCCTGCCCGGGGGCGAGGATCACCCGGTGGTCCCGGCGGACCCGGGCCACCAGCTCGTCCCCGTCGATCCCCTCCGGTGCCCGGACGGCGGTGACGGCCCAGCCCCGCTCGGGGTGCTCGCCGAACAGGTCGAGCCCCAGGGCCCGGACGGCCTCCTTCACGGCCCGGGAGAGCCGTTCGTGGCGGGCCAGGGCGGCCTCCACCCCCTCCGCGAGGTACAGGTCGAGGGCGGCGGCCAGGCCCATCAGCACGTGCACCGCCGGCGTCCAGGGGCTCTCCGGGCTGGGGAGCTGGAACGAGGCCCGGTAGGCCCGCCAGTCGAAGTAGAAGCGGGGCGAGGTGGCGCGCTCGGCCGCCTCCCAGGCGGCCGGCGACACGGCCACGAACGCGACCCCCGGCGAGGCGGAGAGGGCCTTCTGGGAGCCGCCCACCGCGGCGTCGATCCCCCACCCATCGCAGTCGAAGGGGACCGCGCCCAGCGACGAGACCGCGTCCACCACGACCAGCGCGCCGGCGGCCCGGGCCACCCGGGCGATCGCCTCCACGTCGTGCACGACCCCGGTCGACGTCTCGCTGTGCTGGACCAGGACGCCCTTCGCCGGGGCCTCGGCCAGCGCGGCCTCGACGTCGGCCGGGTCCACGGCCCGCCCCCACGCGTAGTCGATCCGGTGGACGTCCAGGCCGTAGGCGGACGCGATCCTGGCGAAGCGCTCGCCGAAGTACCCGGCCACGGGCACCACGACCCGGTCGCCGGGCGAGAACAGGTTCGCCACCGCCGACTCCAGCCCCCCGGTGCCGGAGGAGGTCAGGACGAGCACGTCGTTCCGGGTCCGGTACACCTGCCGGAGCCGATCCACGATCCCCCGGAGCAGCTCCCCGAACGCCGGCCCCCGGTGGTAGACGAGGGGGCTCCCCTGGGCCAGCAGGACCTGCGGCGGGATGGGGGTGGGGCCGGGGGCGAGGATGATCTCGGGTCGCTCCATCGGGACGCGTGGCTCCTCGGGGCTCCGGGACGGCGGCAGCCTACCACGCGGCCGTCGCCGCCCCGGACGGCCGGACGTCGCGGCGCGTTCCTCGTAGCCTTGCCTCACGCGGAGGGTCCCTCCGCCCGAGCCATGGCGACGCTCCGGTTCCTGCTCACGCGCTTCGTCGCCCAGCGCGGGCTGGCGCTGGCGGTGGTCGTCACGCTGTCGTTCGCCATCGGGGTCCTGGTGTCGGGCCCGATCTACGCCGACGCCGCCCGGGAGGCCATCGCGTCGGCGACGATGGGCGACGCCGAGGTCACGGTGCGGAACCTCCGGCTCACGCTGTACGGGGGTCCGGGGTTCGACCTGGCGGGGGCCGACCGGGCCATCGCCGGCGCGCTGGACGCCCTCCCCATCTCGCGGCTCGTCCGCGAGGGCGTCGCCGCCGTGCGCCTCACGTCGGGCGGGCGTGCGGCGTCCGTCCCCCTGCTGTACCGCACCGGGGCCGGGGAGCACCTGGCCATCCAGGGGGAGGCCCCCGATGCCCCGGGCGAGATCGCGCTCCCCTCCTCCACGGCCCGCGCGCTCCGGGTCCGCCCCGGGGAGACGGTCCGGGCGACCGGGCCCACCGAGCGGTCCACGACCCTCACGGTGGTCGGGACCTTCGCCCCGCCCTTCGCCGGCGATCCCTTCTGGTTCGGCTCGCAGTCCCCGTTCCCGCCCCCGGACTCCACGGCGCCCCAGCCCGCCCTGGTCGCCGCCGCGGGGTGGGAGCGGATCGGGCCCGCCCTCGGGCTCACCACCCGCTACGCGTGGGACGCCTACCTCGACGTCGTCGGGCGACCCTTCGAGGAGCTGCGGACGCTGCCGGGGCGGGTGGAGGCGGCGGTGAAGGAGGTCCGGGCGTCGCCGGGGCTCTCCCGGGTCCGCACCGTGACCGGCCTCCAGACGCTCGTCCAGCTGATCGAGCAGCGGGCCAGCGACCTGCGGGCCCCGATCTCCCTCGTCGTGGCCCAGATCGCCGCCGTGGCGCTCGCCGTCCTGGCCGGGGTGGGCTCGCTCGTCGTCGACCGCCAGGCGTTCGAGCTCGCCGTGCTGCACAGCCGGGGATTCTCCCGGCGTGCCCTGCTCACGGCCCAGGGGGTCCAGGGCGCCCTGGCCGGGGCCCTGTCCCTCCCCCTCGGGCTCGCGGTGGGCGCCGGGTTGGCCAGGCTGGCCAGCCGGTCGAACGGCCCCTCGCTCCCCGGCGTGCTGTTCCCGGTCCGGTTCTCGCCGCTCGCGGTGGGGCTGGCCGCGGCCGGCGCCGCGATGGGGGGCGCCCTCCTCCTGCTGCTCGCCGTCCCCCGCGTCGGCACGACCGTGGTGGAGGAGCGCCGGGCGCTGTCGCGGGAGGCGCGTCCGCTCCTCTCCCGCCTGCCGGTGGAGCTGTTCGTCGCCCCCGTGGCGATCCTCGCCTTCGTCGAGGCCCGGACGGGCGCCGATCGGCCGGCCCTGGAACGGACCCTCGACCCCCTCGTGCTCCTCGCCCCGACCCTGCTGCTCGTGGCGTCGTCGTTCCTGTTCCTCCGGGGCCTCTTGTTCGTCCTCCGCCTGCTGGACGGGGCGGTGCGACGCTGGCGGAGCCTCTCCGCCTACCTGGCCGCCCGCCGCCTGGGACGCTCGCCGGGGACGGGATCCGCCGCGTCGCTCCTCCTCGTCACGGCGGTGGGGCTCCTCGTCGTGTCCACGTCCTACCGGGCCGTGGTGCTCCACAGCCACGCCGACGCCGCGCATCACCGCGTGGGCTCGGACTGGAACGTGCGGGTCGCGGCTCCCCCCGGCGGCTCCCTGGCCGCGCTGGCCGCCCTCCCCCCGGGCGCCACCGGCGTGGTGCGCCCGGACGCGGCGTTCCCGGGCTTCGGCGGATCGATCCCCCCGGAGGCGCTGGCGGTCGACCCGGCCACGTTCCGCGGGGCGGGATGGTGGCGGGACGACTACGCCGACCTTCCGATCGAGCAGCTCCTGGAGCGCCTGGACGCCCCGCCCTTCGGCGTGCCGCTCCCCAACGGGGCCGAGCTCCGGCTGGACCTCACCGTCCCCCCACCCGCCGCCCGGCTCGAGCTCCTGGCCTCGGTCCTGCGGTCCGATCGCCAGGTGGAGGTGGAGGTCCTGGGACCGCTCGTCCCCGGCCGGAGCACCGTGACCACCGGCCCGATCCAGGGCCGGGGGCGCCTGCTCTCGCTCACGTTCCGCTCCCCCGCCGGAGGGGACCTGCCCTCCGCCTTCCAGGTCCTGGTGCACGGCGTCTCCGCGGACGGGAGCGCCGTCCCGATCGAGCGGTGGACGCCCCTCCTCTGGCGAGGGAGCGACGGGTCGGTGCGGACCGAGCGCGGGGGGGTCCTGGTGACGGTGGAGCCGGGCGCCGGGGACGTCGTGGGCGGGATCCTCCCCCCCTCGGAGCCCCTCCCCGCCCTGGCGGCCCCCGAGCTGGCGGCAGAGCTGGGCCCGACGTTCCAGGCCTCGCTCGGCCCCCACCGGGTCGCGCTCCGGGTGGTGGCCGAGGCCCGGGCGTTCCCCACGATCACGCCGGGGGCGGGCTTCGCCGTGGTCTCCGCGCCGGCCCTGCTGGAGCGGGCCGCGGCGGTCCCCGAGGCCGGGATCGCCCTGAGCGAGGTGTGGGCGGCGGGGGGAGACCCCCGATCGGCCCTCCGGGGGGCGGGGCTGGCCGTGGCCGACGCCACCCGGGCGGCGGACATCGAGGCCGTCATGGCCCAGCTCCCCGAGAGCCTCGCCGTCGGGATGCATTTCACGGCGGCGGTGGGGGGCATGGTGCTCGTCGTGATCGGGGTCTCGGTGGGGCTCTCGTTGGCCCAGCGCCGCCGGGGCTTCGAGGTGGCGGCGCTCCGGGCCATGGGGGCCAGGCGGCGGGAGATCGCCGGGGCCATGGCGCTCGAGCAGGCCGTGCTCCTGGGCGGCTCCGTCGCGGCCGGCGGCGCCCTGGGGCTCCTGATGCTCCGCCTGATGATGCCGTCCCTCGGCCGGGAGCTCGCGGCCGGCTTCCCCCCACCGGTCCTGGCCTTCGACCCGACCACCCTGGGGGCGGCCCTGGCCCTGATCGCCGTGGCCACCGCGTTCGGCCTGTGGGTCGCGGTCCGCGCCGTCCTGCGGGCCTCGGTGACCGGCGCGCTCCGGGAGGAACCGACGTGAGCCGCCCCCAGGGGACCGGCCCGACGAGGGGCCGAGCGGGGCCCGGGAGGGTCCGTCCCGACGACGGGCGGGTCCCGGGGGAACCGCTGGCCCGGCTGCACCGCGTGTTCAAGGTCTACCGGGTGGGGGAGACCGGCGTGGTCGCCCTGGCCGGCGTCGACCTCCACCTCGCCGTCGGCGACTTCCTGGCGGTGGTCGGCCCGAGCGGCTCCGGGAAGTCGACGCTGCTGAACCTCGTGGGCGGGCTGGACCGGCCGACCGCGGGGGTCGTGGAGGTGGAGGGGGTGGACCTGGGACGTCTCGGCTCCCCGGAGCTCGCCGCCTACCGCCGGGAGCGCGTGGGCTTCGTCTGGCAGGGGACCGCCCGGAACCTCGTGCCCTACCTCACGGTCCGCGACAACGTGGAGCTCCCGTCCGCCGCCCGGGGGCGGTCCCTCCCCGCCAGACGGCACACCGTGGAGGAGCTGCTCGACGTGGTGGGGATGGGCCACCGGGCCGGCCACCGCCCCGGGGAGCTCTCGGGGGGCGAGCAGCAGCGGGCGGCGGTGGCGGTGGCCCTGGCCAACGCGCCCAAGCTCCTGCTGGCGGACGAGCCCACCGCGGAGCTGGACTCGGCCTCGGCGGCCCGGGTGCTCGATGCCTTCGAGGCGGTGAACCGGGAGTTCGGCGTGACGATCGTGATGGTGACCCACGACCTGGTGGCCGCGGCCCGGGCCGGCCGGCGGGTGCGCCTGCGGGACGGGCGGCTGCTCCCTCCCGGCCTCGCGATCGGGGCTCCCGGTCCGGACGGGCGTGTCCGCCTGCCCGACGAGGCCCTGGAGATCCTGGGGGACGCGGAGCTGGAGGCGGAGGTCCGGGACGGCGAGGTCCTCCTCCGCCGCCACGAGCCCGGCCCGGGAGCCGGACCCGGGGAGGGGCCGTGACCGGGCCGTCCGACGCCGACCGCCGGCCCATCCTCGCCGCCACGGGGATCGTCCGCACCTACCGGGGCCCGAGCGTGGTGGAGGCCGTGCGGGGAGCCTCCCTCGCCCTCCGCCCCCGAGACTTCGTGGCGCTGATGGGCCCGTCGGGCTCCGGGAAGACCACCTTCCTGGGCATCCTGGCCGGGCTCGACCCGCCGGACGCGGGACGGGTGGCGTGGGAGGGACGCCCGATCCAGGGGCTTACCGCCGCCGAACGTCTCGCCCTGCGGCGGACCGGGATCGGCGTGGTGTTCCAGGGCTTCGGCCTCCTCCCCACCCTGTCCGCCGTGGAGAACGTCGAGCTCCCGCTCCGGGTAGCGGGGGCGGAGCTGGACGAGGCCCGCGCCCGGGCCGAGGCCTGGCTCGACCGGCTGGGCCTGGCCGGCCGTCTCCACAACCGGACGTTCGAGCTGTCGGGGGGAGAGCAGCAGCGGGTGGCCGTGGCCCGGGCCCTGGTCGCCGAGCCGCGGGTCGTGCTGGCGGACGAGCCCATCGCGGAGGTCGACACGGAGAACGCCGAGCTCGTCCTGGGGGCCCTCTTCGACGTCGTCCGCCGCGGCGGGGCCGTCCTGGCCGCCACGCACGACCCGGAGGCCCTCCGCTACGCCACGCGCGTCGTGCTGTTCCGCGACGGACGGGTCGAGGCAGAGGGGACGCCGGCGGAGATCGCCCCCCGCCTCACCACGGACTGACCGGGACCCCGGGCCTCAGAACCGGAGCGAGGCCCAGACGTCCTCGCCCCCCGGCGCCGGGTCCCGGGGGGAGAGCGCCCGTCGGGTCCCCCGACCCGGTCGACGGCGGCGCGCCGAGGAGCGGGCCACCGCCTCCCGGGTGGCCTCGGCGATCCGCCGCTGGTGGTCGAGCGCGCACGGCACGTGGGTGAGGACCGGCGAGAGCATCACCCCTCCCCCTCCGGGACGAGCGTGCGGAGGTCCACCTCGGGATCGGCCAGGGCCTCCGGATCGGGGCGGGTCCGGGCCCGGATCAGGGGCATCGACCGCCGCGCGTCCCGGGGCCAGGAGACGGTCACGGTGGACCGCAGCACGCCGTCCTGGAGCAGGAACGCGGCGAACGATCGCTCCTCGAGGCTCCCCCGGATCACCACCCGGTCCCAGCTCGTGGCCACCCCCGCCACCTGGATGTTCACGTCGTACTGGTCGGACCAGAACCAGTGGGGATCGTCGAAGACGTCCTCCGCCCCCAGCATGGCCCGCCCCGCCGCCTCCCCCATCTTGATCGCGTTGTCGAAGTGTTCGACGCGGATCCTGCCGAACACCGGGTGGTCGTGGAGGGCCACGTCGCCGGCGGCGAACACGCCGGGGATCGACGTGCGGAGGCGGGCGTCCACGTGGACGCCACCCTCCGTCGCGATCCCGCTCCCCTCCAGGACGTCGGTGACCGGCTCGGTCCCCACCCCCACCACGCAGAGATCACCCTCCAGCCGCCGCCCCTCGCGGGTCCGGACGGCCTCGAACCGCCCATCGCCCTCGAAGCGCTCCGCGGCGTCCCGGAACACCATCTCCACCCCGTGGTCCCGGTGGATGGCCTCGAGCACCCCGCCCAGCTCGGGCCCCAGGACCCGCTCCAGGACCGTCCCGAAGAACTCCACGGCCGTGACCTCCAACCCGAGCTGACGGAACGAGGCCGCGAGCTCCGCGCCGATGAAGCCCATCCCGACCAGGACGACCCTCCGGGCCCCGGAGGCCGCCTCCCGGATCCGGTCGCAATCCGCCACCGTGCGGAGGTCGAAGACGCCGGGCAGGTCCTCGCCCGGCAGGCCCAGGCGGCGGTTCCGAGAGCCCGTGGTCACCAGCACCGCGTCGTACGGCAGGCGCTCGCCGTCCTCCAGCACGACCGCCCGGTCCTCCACGTCCACCCGCCGTGCCCGCGTGCCGAACCGGGCCTCCACGCCCTGCTCCCCGTACCACTCGGGGGGCCGCACGAACCCCTTCTCCAGCGGCTGCTCGCCCCGGAGGTACTCCTTCGACAGCGGCGGCCGCTCGTAGGGGGGCAGCGGGTCCTCCCCCACGAGCACCAGGCGTCCGTCGAACCCGGCCTCCCGGAGCGCGGCGACGGCCGAGGCCCCGGCCAGGCTTGCCCCGACGACGACGAAGGTGGCCACCTAGATCGACACCTGGAGCTCGCCGCCGTCCTCGCGCACCTCGAACGTGTCGATGGGGTCCGCGGCCGGTCCCTCCACGACCTCCCCCGAGGTCACGTCGAAGCGGCTGCCGTGGCAGGGGCACTCCACCACGGTCCCGTCCAGGTCGCCCTCCGAGAGCGAGCAGGCGGCGTGGGTGCACACGTCGTCGAAGGCGTACAGCGTCCCACCGACGTTCGCGATGGCCACGGTCCGGTCGTCGACGACGTAGGCGGCCATGTCGCCCTCGCCGACCTCACCGGCCTCCCCGACCCTCACGAAGTCCGCCATCCCTCTCCTCCTCTCGGGTCCTCCCCGGCCCGGGCCCTCCGGGCGCGGGGTCCAGCTTACGCTCAGGCCGGTTCGGGCAGCCCGAGCTCCCGGGCGATCACCAGGCGCTGCATCTCGCTCGTCCCCTCCCCGATCTCGAGGACCTTCGCGTCCCGGTAGTAGCGGGCCACCGGGGATCCCTCGATGAACCCGGCCCCGCCGAAGATCTGCACCGCCTCCCGGGCGCACCGGACGGCCGCCTCGCTCGCGTGGAGCTTGGCCAGGGCCGCCGCCGCGGTGTGCGGCCTCCCCCGGTCCCGGAGCCAGGCCGCCCGGTAGGTGGCGAGGCGGGCCGTCTCCACGGCCACCCGCATGTCCGCGAGCTTGAACCCGATCGCCTGGAACGCGCCGATGGGCCGGCCGAAGGCCCGCCGTTCGCGGGCGTAGGCCAGGCCGGCGTCCAGGCAGGCCTGGGCCAGGCCGACGGAGAGGGCGGCGGTCGTGATCCGTCCCCCGTCCAGGATCTCCAGGGCCTGGGCCAGCCCCCGGCCCCGCTCCCCGAGAAGGTGGTCGCCCGGCACCCGGCAGCCCTGGAACGCCACCTCGTGCGTGTCGCTGGCCCGCCACCCGAGCTTCCGGTAGGGGGGTCCGACCACGAGCCCGGGGGCGTCGGAGGGGACCAGGAACTGGGAGATCCCGTGGGCCCCCTCGTCGGGGTCGGTCACGGCCGCGGCCACGATCAGCGACGTGAGGGGCGTCCCGGCGTTCGTGATGAACGCCTTCGTGCCCTCGAGCACCCAGCCCTCGCCCTCCTCCCGGGCCCGGGTCCGGATGGCCGCGGCGTCGGATCCCGCCTCCGGCTCGGTGAGGGCGAACGCGCCGATCGCCTCCCCCCGGCACATCGACGGGAGGTGGCGCTCCCGCTGCTCCCCGGTCCCGAACCGCAGGATCGGCATCGCCCCCAGCCCCACGGCGGCGGCCAGCGTGATCCCCACGGACTGGTCCACCCGGCCCAGCTCCTCCACCGCCAGGCAGAACGTGAGCAGGTCGGCCCCCTGGCCCCCGTACTCCTCGGGGAACGGGACGCCGAACAGCCCGAGGTCGCCCATGGCCCGGACGACGTCGAGGGGGAGGGCCTCGGCGCGATCGGCCTGCTCGGCCCGCGGCCGGACGACCTCCTCGGCGAAGGACCGGACCGTCCGGCGGAACTCCTCCTGCTCGGGGGTGAGGTCGAACTCCACGCCGCCTGCGAGCCTACCCCTCCTCGGCGGGCCGGGAACGTGGCACGATGGGCCATCATGGGCGCCGCCACCGGGCTCGAGGACGGGCTGGAGGACGCGCGGGCCGCCCTCCGCGGCCGGGACTGGCCGCGGGCCTACGACCTGTTCGCGGCGCTCCGGGCGGAGGCCGACCTGTCCCCCCAGGACCTGGAGGGGCTGGCCAAGGCCGCCTGGTGGACGGGTCGCCCCGACGAGTCGATCGAGCTGCACGAGCGAGCCTACGGGCTGTACGTGGAGCGGGGGGAGCGGGCCCGGGCCGCGTTCATCGCGCTCACGCTCCGCCGCGAGTACATCTCGAAGCTGGCCGGCTCCGTGGCCAGGGGATGGCTGCAGCGGGCCGAACGGCTCCTGGAGGGGGAGCCCCTCTCCACCGCCCACGGGTACCTGGAGCTGGCCCGGGGGGCCGAGCCCTGGGAGCGGGGGGACCTCGAGACCGCGCTCGCCCACATGGAGCGGGCCTCCGAGATCGCCGAGGGCTTCGACGATCCCGACCTCCGGGCGTTCGCCGCGATGTACCGGGGGATGATCCAGATCGCGAAGGGCGAGGTCCGGGAGGGCCTGGCCCTGATGGACGAGGTGGGCGCGGCGGCGACCGGCGAGGAGCTCGGCGCCTACACCACCGGCGTCGCCTTCTGCAACGTGATCACGGTCTCCCGGGACCTGGCCGACTACCGGCGGGCGAGCGAGTGGTCCGAGGCAGCGAAGCGCTGGTGCGAGCGGCACGCGATGACCGGGTTCCCGGGGGTCTGCCGGGTGCACCGGGCCGAGGTGATGCGCGTCCGGGGCGCCTGGGACGAGGCGGAGCGGGAGCTCCGGCAGGCCTGCGACGAGCTGTTCGCGTTCAGCCCCCGCCAAGCGGGGGCCGCCTTCCACGAGCTGGGCGAGGTCCGGCTGCGGACCGGCGACCTGGCCGGGGCCGAGGAGGCCTTCGCCCGGGCCCACGAGCTCGGGGAGGACCCCCAGCCGGGGCTGTCGCTCCTCCTGCTCTCCCGGGGGGAGGTGGAGGCGGCGGGTGCGGGGATCCGCCGGTCGCTCGAGGAGACCTGGGACCGGCTGGCCAGGGCCCGGCTCCTCCCGGCCCAGGTGGAGATCGCCCGGGCGGCCGGGGACGCGGGAACGGCCCGGACGGCGGCCGAGGAGCTGGCGGCGATCGCCCGGGACTTCGAGGCCCCGGCCATCGGGGCGGCCGCGGAGGAGGCGGCCGGGATCGTGGCCCTCCTGGAGGGGGAGCCCGCCGAGGCCGTCCGACGGCTCCGGCAGGCCCGCCGGCTCTGGCAGCAGATCGACGCCCCCTACGAGGCGGCGAAGGCCGAGCTGCTCCTGGCCGAGGCCTGCCTGGCGGAGGGGGACCCCGGCGGCGCCGCCTTCTCCCTCCGCTCGGCCCGCTCGGCCTTCGGGCGCCTGGGGGCCGCTCCCGACGCCCATCGGGCGGCCGCGCTCCTCTCCGAGCTCCGGCCGGCCGGCCCGGCCCCGGGGGCCCGGGCCGTCCGGACGTTCCTGTTCACCGACATCGTCGGCTCGACCGCGCTGGTCGAGGCGATCGGGGACGAGGCGTGGGAGGACCTCCGGCGCTGGCACGACCAGACCCTCCGCCGCGCGTTCGCGGACCACGGCGGGGAGGAGGTCGACCACGCCGGCGACGGGTTCTTCGTGGCGTTCCCCGAGCCGGGCGCCGCCCTGGCCTGCGCCGTGGAGATCCAACGCACGCTGGCCGAGCATCGCCGGGCGCACGGGTTCTCGCCGCAGGTCCGGATGGGGATCCACGCCGCCGAGGCCACGACCGACGGCGCGCGCTACCTGGGCCGGGGGGTGCATGAGGCGGCCCGGATCGGGGCGGCCGCGCAGGGCGGGGAGATCCTGGTGAGCGAGGAGACGCTTCGACAGGCCGGAGAGGTCCCCTCGTCCGAGGTCCGAGCGATCCGGCTCAAGGGGCTCTCGGAGCCGGTGCGCGTGGTGGCCGTGGACTGGCGGACGCCGGCCTAGCCCTCCACCGGCCGGAAGCCGGCCACGTCGAGGATCGATCCCCGCCGGCGCTCCGGCGGCTCCAGCACCGCCTCCACCCGCATCCCCACCTCGAGCGCCGTCTCCTCGGCCTCCAGCACCCGGTGCAGGAGCACGGCGTCGGCGCCGTCCAGCCGGACCAGCCCGTGCACCACGGGGGCCTCGAGCGGGTCCCCCTCGTGGTCCACGTAGGTCACCGTGAACGACTCGAGCACGCCGCCCGGCCCCACCTCGACCTCGGAGCCGGAGAGGTCGGCGAAGCAGCGCTCGCAGAACAGCCGGGCCGGCACGTACGTGTACGCGCAGCCCTCGCAGCGCGACCCCAGGAACGCCCCGCGGTCCCGGAGCGCCTCCAGGAACCGCGACCCGGCCACGCCGGCGGTGTACCGGTACCGGAAGGGGAAGGCCCCCGGCCAGGTCCGGACCTCGGCCGCCCGCTCCAGCATCAGGCCTCCCCCCGCGGCCGGAAATGGCGGATGTCGAGGATCGAGCCCGACCGCTCGGACCCCGGCTTCCAGACCGCCTCCACCGGCAGGCCGATCCGGACGTCCTCCGGGCGGACCCCGCCCAGCAGGTGCATCAGGCCCCCGTCCGAGCCGTCGAGCGCGATCACGGCCGGGATCTCCGGCTCCGCCAGCGGCTGCATGTCCCAGGAGACGTGGCAGATCGAGAACGTCTGGACCACGCCGGTCCCCGGGAGCTCCACCCATCGGGTGGTGGGACGGAAGCAGCGCTCGCAGAACATCCGGGGCGGGACCAGCACCCGGTCGCAGGCCGGGCAGCTCCGCCCCAGGATCCGCCCCTCCTCGAGCCCCCGGAGGAACCCGCCGACCGCGACGCCCGCGTCCCAGGCGTAGGCCGTGTCCAGCCGGTCGTCCACGGCGAAGGGGTCGGCCCGGAACGCCTCCGCGGACAGCCCGTGGCCCGGGGTGGCGAGGGGCGGCGTCCGGAGGGCGGCCCCGGCCACGGCCCCGGCCGGGCTCGCGCCCGGCGGGCCAGCGGTCGGGTCCCCGCCGTCCGGTCGGTCCACCCCCAGGACGACGACCGTGCCGACCTGCATCAGGTCCCCCCAGGCCTGGGCCACGCCCCGCTCCGGCGTGCCGGGCACCTGGCGGTCCCCGGCCTCCCCCCGGAGCTGCCAGAAGAGCTCGGCCACCTTCATCAGCCCGGCGGCGGCGATCGGGTTCCCCACGCCGAGGAGGCCCCCCGAGGGGCACGACGGGAGGTCGCCGTCGCGTTCCAGGACCCCCTCCCGGGCCGCCTCCGGGGCCTTCCCCGGCTCGAAGAGCAGCAGGCCCTCCAGGTGGTGGAGCTCCTTGTAGTCGAAGGGATCGTAGGGCTCGGCCACGTGGATCTCCCGGCGGGGGGCGGCGATCCCGGCCATCCCGTAGGCCATCCGGGCGGCGTTCGCCACGTACCCCGGGAACACCAGGTCGCGGTTCGTCCAGTACGACGTGTCGAGGTTCCACCCCACCCCCTGCACCCACACCGGGCGGTCGGTGATCCGCCGGGCCGCCTCCTCGCTCGCCATCACGACGG
>DATLZP010000195.1:0-10049 GCA_035573935.1 Actinomycetota bacterium | reverse complement strand
CCGGCCTCCGTGCTCCCAGGGCACGCCGTCCACCCAGCGGGCCACGGGGTCCGGTTCGTACCCGCCGAAGACGATCCCCCCGTGCTCGGCCTTGCCGTACACGAGGTTGTCCGGGTCCCGGAAGCACGGCATGTCCCGGGGGACCTCCGCCCCGGGCACCGCCTTCATCGCCGCGTGCTGGTGGTCCACGGGCGTGGAGGGGACCGACGCCCCGACCATGGCCGCCACCCGGGGGGCCCACAGCCCGGCCGCGTTCACGACGACCTCCGTGCGGATCGCGCCGTCCTCGGTCCGGACCGACGCCACCGCCCCCCGCCGGTCCCGCTCGATCCCGATCACGCGGGTGCCCGTCCGGATCCCGACCCCCAGGTCCCGCGCCGCCTTGGCCAGGGCGTGGGTGGCGGTGTGGGGGTCGAGGAAGCCGTCGCCCGGCACCCAGACCGCGCCGTGGAGCGAACGGTCGCTCGCCGCCGGCATCAGGTCCAGGACCTCCCGCGGGGTGAGGAGCTCGACGTCGAGCCCGATGGCCCGGGCCCGGCTCACCCCCCGCTTCAGCTCCATCAGCTGCTCCGGGGAGGAGGCGATCCGCAACGAGCCCACCGCCTCGAAGACCCCGAGCTCCCGGTACAGCTCGATCGAGTACCGGCGGAACCGCATCATCGTGGGGGAGGGGTTGAACATCGTGACCAGGCCGACGGCGTGGCACGTGGCCCCGCTCGTGAGGTCGCCCTTCTCGAGCAGCACGACGTCGTGCCAGCCGGCCCGCGCCAGGTGGTACGCGACGCTCACCCCGGTGATCCCGCCGCCCACGACGACGGCCCGCGCTTCCTCCATCCCACCTCCCGCGGAGGGATGGGGCGGGCGCGAGGCCCGCCCCACGGTCCCTCCCCGGCGGGCGCGAGGCCCGCCCTACTCCGGCGGGATCTCGGCGAAGGCGTACTCCACCTTGATCCCCTGCTGCGCCTTGATCGTCCGCATGATCCAGTACACGACCAGCCCGAACACCGCCGTGCCGAGCACGATGTAGTACGGGAACGCGTCGATCGAGTAGGCCAGCCCCAGTCCCTCCTCGAACAGGAACGATCCGACCATGAACGACCCGAGGACGAACCCGAGCACGCCGAGCACGGTCACGAGCGGCACGCCGCCCAGCGTGTACCGGGCCCCGGGGGAGGCCTCGTAGATCGCCTTCGCCCGATAGGGCAGGAGCGCCGCGGCCAGCGCCGACAGCGTCATCACCGCGCCGTTCGCGAACGTCACGCCCAGGGTCCAGCGGACCCAGGCGTCCACCGTGTTGTAGGCGACGATCACCGGGATCGAGGCCAGGAAGTACGCCAGGTGCGCGTTCACCGGCGTCTTCCACCGGGGGTGGATCCGCGAGAACCACTCGGGCAGGAGCCCGTCGAGGGCCTGGGCCACCAGGATCCGGGTCGTCCCGATGTAGCAGTTACAGACGATCTGGAACGAGTTGAGGATGTACCCGAACCCGATGATGGCGATCAGGATCGGGCTCGCCGTGAGGGCGATCGCGATCAGGTTCGGCATGAGGAACGTCCCGCCGATCGTGGCCTCCGGCACGCCGTACCAGTACCCGGACGAGGCCACCAGGATGCCGTCCTGGCCGAGCCCCTTCTGCATCCCCAGGGCCAGGAGGACGAGGAGCAGCGCCGTGACGACCAGCGACCCGGCCAGGATGAAGACCTGGTTCCGGAACACGTGCGCGTTCTTGATCTCGCCGCCCTGCTCCACCGAGTACGTGCACCACTGGAGGCTGGTCCAGGCGATCGGGGCCACCATCAGCGTGCCGAACAGCCAGAACGGCGGGTTGAAGTTCACCCCCGCCTCCGCCGCCGCCGACCTCGCCGAGGCGAAGAAGTTCTGCACCCCGTCCACGGCTGCGGCGAACCCGTTCAGCTTGGCCTGGGCCGCCTCCGGGCTCGTCGTGAAGAACAGGAGGAGCATCACGGCGAACGAGGCGAGGATCCCGTACCACATCACGTACTGGAACCGGACGTAGTTCCGGAACCCGGAGACCAGGAGGATCAGCGAGAGCAGCGCGTTCAGGATGCTGATCACGATGATCCCGGTGGACGAGGCGGCCCACGTGCCGAAGCTCGTGAGCGCGTCCACGCCGGTCGTCACGCCGAGCCCGATGAACGTGGGGGCCAGCCCCAGGACCGCCAGGAGCCACCCCGAGAGCGCGACCCACTGGAGGATCCAGACCACGAAGAACGCGAAGACGACCGTGAAGCCGAACCCGCCGCCGAAGACCCGGCTCTGGAACACGTAGTCCCCGCCGGAGCGGGGGAGCGCCGTGGCGAGCCACGCGTAGGCCAGCGCGATCGGCAGCTCGAACAGGAACGCGAAGACGATCCCCAGCGTGAGGTTCGACCCCTGGAACGCCGTGGGCGCCCAGATGTAGGTCCAGGGGAAGATCACCCCCATCGTGAGGATGTTGTAGATGAACGCGGAGTACGGGGACATCACCCGCACCAGCCCCGATGCCCGCCGCGTGAAGACCTGCGGTGCGACCGCTTCCGCCATCCCCCCTCCTTCCTTCCGGTTCCGCCGAGGCGGGGGCGGGCCCCGCCCTACCCCGACGTGAACTGAGACCCGACGACCTCGCCGCCCCGGACGGCGACGATCACCCCCCGCAACACCCCCTCTCCGTACTCGCTCCCCGGGTTGAAGGCCGGGGTCCTTCCGTAGCGGGCCACGCCCCGCGACTCGTGGATGTGCCCGTGGAGCCCCACGACGGGCTGGTGCTCCTGGAGCGCCCGGCGGACGCTCTCGCTCCCCGCGCCGTAGTAGACCGGCTGCCCGCTCTCGATGATCGGGGCGGGCGGCCAGACCGAGGCGTCGAGCTTCATGCACGTGTCGAGCCCCGAGTCGAGCGGGGGGCAGTGGAAGTTGAAGACCGCCCGGGAGGGATCCGGCACGTCGGCCAGGAGGTCCTCGATCAGCTTCCCGATCTCCTCGTCGGTCCGCTCCCGGGGCGTCTCCCACGGGGTCGGCGTGGAGTAGCCCACCGTGACGAGCACGTGCTCCTCGTCCAGGGGGACGATCCGCTCCTCGCAGTTCACGACCCGCTCCACCGGCTCCTCGTCGAGCGCCGAGAGCACGACGTCCGTGTCGTCGTTCCCCCCGCACAGGTAGACCTTGACGTCGGTGCCCGCCAGGCGCTCCTCGGCCAGCGCCACCCAGCTCCGGAGCCGCTCCTTGGCCAGCCGGTCGAAGAGCTCGTCGATCCGCCCCTGGTTCCCCTCGTAGGTCCGGTACTCCTCGGGATCCATCTCCTTCCAGTAGAAGCCCAGGGTGTCGAGGCTCTTCTTGAACTCGGCGAGCTGCTCGGGCGTCTCCAGGTGGTGCTGCGTGCCCTGGAGGCTGGCCCGGAACGTCCCCCCGGCGTCCCGGACGATCGGGATGAGCAGCTTCCCCATCAGGTCCCCCCCGAACACGAGGGCGTCCACCTCGTAGAAGCGCGCCGCGTTCAGGAACTTCCGGAACGTGGGCTCGGAGCCGTGGATGTCGCTCGCGTAGAAGATCCGGGTCGGCTCCCCGCCCGCCGGGCCCTTCCGCCGGAGGAGCCTCACGGGGTCTCCTCCGAGGCCATCGGCACGAGCTCCCCCACGTCCCGGTACCACTTCTTCCGGTCGCCCACCTTCGATCGGAGCTTCCACGCGAGCGACTTCGGCTCCGCGGCCAGCCGGTCCAGGGTCGCCTGGACCTGCTCGGTCAGCCGGGCCTTGTCCGGGGCGGGGAGATCGGCGTACGTGGCGGCCATCGCCCGCACCTTGTCCAGGTTCATCGTGACGGTCCGCCACAGGCCCCAGTCGCGCGCGCAGAGCGACGCCACGTAGGCCACGTTGACGGTCTCGTGGTCGTGGTCGCCGAGGGGGTGCTCGAGCAAGAGCATGATCGTGTCGATGATGTCCTTCTCGTTGATCTGCACGATCTGCATCTTCTGGAGCAGCATCTCCGCGAGGGGGATCGTGGGGTCGTCGACCTCCAGGCGCCCGGCCCACGGGATCGTGTGCGAGAACTCGAGCTTGTCGAGGAACACGTCGAGGTGCAGGCGGGTCCGGGGGTGCTCCAGCACCAGGCGCGATCCCTCGGAGTCCACGTACACCTGCCGGTCCTCGACGTAGCCCTCCCGGGCCAGGAGCCCCCGGATCCGCTCGGCGTCCCGACCGTAGGCGGCGAAGTCGATGTCGGTGTAGGCGCGCCCCAGGGCGTCCTGGAGGTACCGGTACCGCGGGCAGTGCTTGGCGAAGGCCAGGGCGCCCACGATCCGGAGCACGATGCCCTCCGCCCGGGCCGCCTCCACCAGCCGGTCGCCCTCCGCCTCGAAGGCCGCCCTATCCATCGCCCCCCCGCGCCGCCGACACCGGCTCCCCGGCCACGACCACCTCCACGTCGGCCGCGGCGAGCTGCTCACGGTACTCGTCCTCGATCCCCCCGTCGACCACGATGCGGTCGATGTCCTCGAGGGGTGCGATCACGAAGTCGGCCACCGTGCCGAGCTTCGAGTGGTCGGCGACCACGGTCACCTGCCCCGTGGTCCGCTCCATCATCAGGCCGGCGATCTCCGCCTCCTGCGGCGAGGGCGTCGTGAGCCCGGACCGGAGCGACACGCCCTCCACGCCGATGAAGGCCTTGTCGGCGTGGACGCGCCGCAGCGCCTCGGTGGCGAACGGCCCGACGACCGAGGAGGAGGGGGCCCGGAACTGTCCCCCGACCAGGATCAGCTCGAGGTCTCGGTCGCCGGCCTCGAGCGCCATCCCCACGTGGTTCGTGACGACGCGGATGCCCGGGACGAGGAGATGCCGGAACACCTCGAGCGTCGTCGTCCCCCCGTTCAGGAAGACCGTGTCCCCCGGCTCGACGAGCGCCGCCGCCGCCCGCCCGATGGCCCGCTTCTCCTCGGGGTGCGAGACGATCGCATCCAGGTACCCCGGTTCGGTCCGCATCCGCTGGACCAGCACCGCGCCGCCGTGCGTCCGCTCCAGGAGCCCCCGCCGCTCGAGGTGCTCGAGGTCCCGGCGGATGGTCACCTCGGACACGCCGAGCAGCTCGGAGAGCGTTGACACCCGCACCACCTGGCGCTCCCGGAGGAGCTCCTGGATCCTTCGGTAGCGCTCCGCCGGCAGCGGTTGCTCCACTGGTCCCGGATCCTCCCTGCCTGTTCCTGACCGAACAAGCGCGAGTTTGTGCCTTTCCGATCGAGAACGCAAGCCGCCCTCAGGGCCGGGGCGGGTCGGTGCGGGGGAGCACGAGCTCGACGTTCCGGTCGGTCGGGTCGCCGGCCGCGTCGCCCCCCGCCCCCCGGAAGGGGTCGTTCGCCGCGAGCTCCCGGTGGAGCGAGGCCAGGCGGAGCGGCCCCCCGGCGTCGGCCGGCGATGGCGGGGCTGCGTGGTCCAGGACCGTGCAGACGATGGCGAGCGACCCGTTCCCCTCGTCCACCAGCTCCACGAGCCGCCCCTGGCACGGCCAATCGGCCACCGCCGCCGTCGTCACGTCCCAGAACCCCGCGGTCCGACCGGCGGGGTCGGGACGGGGCCGGACCCGGTGCTCGTGGGTGTGCCCGGAGAGCCACAGCACGACGTTGGGGAAGCGGTGGAGCACCCCCTCCACCTCCGGGGCAAGGATCCGGGGAAGGTCGTCCGGCTCCAGGGGGTTGGGGTGGGCGAGCGGGTTCGTGAGCGTCTCCGGCCCGTGGTGGGAGAACACCACCACCAGCCGGTCCTCCCCCCCACCCCGGACCTCGCGCCCGTCCTGATCCAGGAAGCGCGAGTGGACCTCGACCAACCGTTCCTCCAGCCAGGCCAGCTGCCTCGCCCCCAGGCTCCCCTCGTAGAAGCCGCCGGGGTTCGTCGTGTCCAGGCAGATCAGCCGCACCCCGGGGACGTCGTGGACGTAATAGGCGGTGCCCCGCTCCAGGTTGTCCCGGGAGAAGCCGTGGCCCGGCGGGGCGCCGGGCGCGCGGAGGTGCGCCTCCACGAAGGCCCGACGGGTGAGGGGGCGGCGCGCCGCATCGGGCGGCACGGGGCGCGTCGGGCCGGAGAGGAGGTCCTCCGGCTCCACGACGAACCGGTCCACGTTCGCGGCCACGTCGAACCCGGGCGGGGGGGCCACGGGCTTGCGCCCGCCCTCGAGCAGCCGTCGCACGGCCTCGGTGGGGATCGCCGTCCCCTGGATCAGCCCCTCGTGGTTCCCGAAGCAGCCGAGCCAGGGCACGGCCAGCCCTGTCGCCGGGAACGGGGCCACGGCTTCGTCGAGCAGGCCGGGGTGGGCGGGGTACCCCCAGCGCTCCTTGTACGCATCGGGCACGGGGTCGGGGTGCCAGTAGCCGGGGTCCTCCCAGTCCACCGACTGGACGCCCACGTACGGGCGCCCCCCGGACGCGGACACGGGCCGCCCCGCCAGGACGCCGAGGAACCAGGTGAGCTCGTTCCATTGCTGGTTGTCGATCGCGTCGCCGGTGGTGACGACGAGGTCGACGGGGGCCCCGGTGACCGGGCTCCGCCGGAGCGCGTTCGCGGCCCGGATCATCGCCTCGAAGGCGTGGAGCGCAAGGGGCTCCTGCGCCCGGTGGGCGGGGAGGAGGTCCCGGATCTCCCGCCGATCGGGCCATCGGTCCAGGAACTCGATCCGGGCCGGGGAGGCCACGTCCACGATCTGGAGGTCCGTGACGTGGAGCAGGTGGAGGATCGATCGCCGAGCGGCGGGGGGCGGCGCCCCCGGGGCGAGGTCCAGGCGGCGGACGTGCGGCTCCCCCGGACCGGGGACGAGGGCCCGGTACGCCCCCTCGCTCCCCCGCCCCACGACCGGTCCGGGGCGGATCGTCTGGCCGAGGGTCGCGGCGCCGGCCCCCCTCACGGCGCCACACCCGGCCGGCCGCCGGGGGCGACCTCCATCTCGGTCAGGGGCCCGGCGGCAGGTCCAGGACCCGGGGCGATCCCGGCGGGACCCGGGCCGCCACGCGGGTGCCGACGGCGAAGCGCTCCGCCCCCGTGCTGGGGAGGTCGGCCGCGATCTCGCCGGCATCCGTGTCGATCTTGAGCCGGGTGGTGGCCCCCAGGAACACCTGCGCCGCCACGGTGCCGACCAGGGCCCCCTCCGGCGCCTCGCCGTCGGCGAGGGCCTCCACCGAGAGCGACTCCGGTCGGATCAGCACGAGGACGCGCTCCCCGGGCCGCCGGCCCCGGACGGCCTCGGCCAGGATCGAGGATCCCCCGGAGCGGATCCGCCCCGCCGCCCCGTCCTCGACCTCCCCCTCCAGCCGGTTCATCGTCCCCACGAACTCCGCGACGAACGGCGTGGCCGGGGCTCCGTAGATCTCCGGCGGGGACCCGATCTGCTCCACCCGCCCGGCCGACATCACGGCCACCCGGTCGGAGATCGACAGGGCCTCCTCCTGGTCGTGCGTCACGTACAGGACCGTGATCCCCAGCTGGGTCTGGATCCGGCGGATCTCCTCCCGGAGCGACACGCGGACCCGCGCGTCGAGCGCGGAGAGGGGCTCGTCCATCAGGAGCACCCGGGGCTCGATGGCCAGGGCCCGGGCCAGGGCCACCCGCTGCTGCTGCCCGCCGGAGAGCTGGTAGGGGTAGCGGTCGGCGTGCTGGGCCAGGCCCACCAGCTCGAGGAGCTCCGAGGCTCGGGTCGCCCGGTCCTCCGCCGAGCGCTTCCGGATCCGCAGCCCGAACTCCACGTTCTCCCGGGCGGTCATGTTCGGGAACAGGCTGTAGGCCTGGAACACCATCCCCATGTCCCGCCGGTTCGGAGGCAGCCCGGTGATGTCCGCCCCGTCGAGCACGACCCGTCCCCGGTCGGGGATCTCGAAGCCGGCCACGATGCGCAGGGCCGTGGTCTTCCCGCACCCGGAGGGACCCAGCAGCGAGAAGAACTCCCCCCTCCCCAGGTCCAGGTCGAGCGACTCCAGCGCCACGACCGACCCGAACTCCTTCCGCACGCCCTGGAGCTCGAGGTAGGGCACGCTAGCGCACCCCCCCGATCTGGACCTGCCGACCGCCCACCCGGCGCGCGGCCAGCAGGATCCCGAGCATCGAGAGCCAGGTGATGGCGAAGCTGATCAGCGAGAGCGCCGCGGCCCCCGTGGCCTGCGTCTCCATCACGTACGCGATGTACACGGCGAACGTGTTGAATAGCATGATCACCGCCATCGTGAACTCCCCCATCACGATGGCGAACGTGAGGAACGCGGCGGACAGGAGCGAGGCCTTCAGGTTCGGCACGATGACCCGGAGGAGGACCGTCGGCCAGCTCGCGCCCAGGCTGAGCGCCGCCTCCGTCAGCGTGTGGATGTCGATCGCCCGGAGCCCCGCGTCGAGGGACCGGTAGACGTAGGGGAACGCCAGCACGACGTACCCCGCCACGAGCAGCAGGTAGCCGCCGTAGAACCACGTCGGCGTCCACCGGAAGCCCCGCAGCAGGCCCACGACCAGCACGATCGGCGGCACGACGAACGGCAGGACCGTGAGGAACTCCACGACCGGCCGGAGGCGGGGGAGCTTGAGGTGCACCCAGTACGCCGTGGGGACCAGCAGGACCAGGGCCACGACGATCGTGTAGACCGACAGCTTGAACGAGAACGCCAGGCTCTGGCGGAAGAACGGGTCCTGGAGGATCTCGCGGTAGGCGTCGAGCCCGTAGGCGTTCCGCCCCACCTGGAGACTGAACTGGGCCGTGGCGAACAGGGGCAGGAGGAAGTAGGCCGCCCCCAGCAGGAGCCAGAGGACGGCCCACCACGGCACCCGGGACCGTCCGGCGGGACGCGTGCTCACCGCTGCCATCGGGCCGCCTTCCGCTGGAGGACCCCGTAGGCGAGCATCGTGAACGCCAGGACGACCACCATCCCCAGGGCCAGCGCGTCGCCGTAGTGGGGGTCGGAGAGCACGTTCCCGATCTTCACCTGTCCGATCAGGACCGGGACCAGTCGGAACTGGCCGGAGGTGAGCGCGTAGGCCGTGGCGTATGCCCCGAAGGCGTTCCCGAACAGCAACACGACGGCCCCCAGGAGGGACGGCATCAGGATGGGCAGGGCCACGTGCCGCCAGTACTGCGTCGGCGTGGCCCCGAGGTTCGAGGCCGCCTCTCGCCACTCCCGGCGCAGCCCGTCGAGGGCGGGCGTGATGACGAGCAGCATCAACGGGATCTGGAAGTACAGGTAGACGATGACCAGGCCGGCGAACGAGTAGAGCGAGAACCCGGCCTCGTAGAGGTCGATGCCGAACGCGTCGCGGAGGAAGCGGGTGACGATCCCCGTGAACCCGATCGTGGAGACGAACGCCATGGCGAGCGGCACGCCGGCGAAGTTGGCGGCCACCCCCGAGAACGTCGTGGCCACGGTCCGCACCCAGGCCGGCGTTCCCCGGGTCACCACGGCGTAGGCGAGGAGGAGCCCGAACAGCCCCCCCAGGGCGGCCGTGACCACCGAGAGCTGGATGCTGCCCCAGTAGGCCTTGAGGGTCCCCGGCTGGATCAGCTTCTCGACCAGCCGGAGCGTGAAGCCCCCCTCCTCGCTCTGGAAGGCCCCGACCACGAGCGAGAGCGACGGGAAGAGCAGGAACGCGACCGCGTAGGCGAAGAACGGCACCACGCCGAGCCACGCCAGGCTCCGGCGCCGGTGGGGGCCCGCGCGGGCCCCCGCGACGTCGGGCCGCTCCCTGGTCAGCTCGGCCACGGGCCTCCCCCGTGGGTCAGACGCCGGTGACCTTCTCCCCCCACTGCTCCTGGACGATCGCCGTGGCCGCCTCGGTCTGGTCCGCGTTCGGGAACGAGACGTGCTCGTACGACTGCGCGGGCGGCAGCTTGTCCAGCAGCTCCTGCGGGATCACCCCCCGCTCCGACATGTCCTGGAACCGCGCCGGATGGGTGTACCCCTTGAGCCAGATCAGCTGGCCCTCGTCCGAGTAGCAGAACTCCTGCCACAGGCGGGCCGCGAACGGGTGGGGGGCGTCCTTGTTGATCGCCTGGCAGTAGTAGTTGCCGAACACGCCGTCCGTCGGCACCGAGACCTGCCACGT
>DATLZP010000194.1:0-5279 GCA_035573935.1 Actinomycetota bacterium | reverse complement strand
GTCGTGGCTCCCGCCATCGAGGTCGTGCCGGTGCGGTCCGCCAGGCTCGACCGGGCCCTGCGGACGCTGGTCGAGGGACGGTACGCGTGGCTCGTCCTGACCAGCCGGAACGGGGTGGAGGCGGTGGCCTCCCGGTTGACGGCCCTCGGATGGCGGCCGGCAGACGTGCCGGCCCGGATCGCGGCCGTGGGCGAGGGGACGGCCGAGGCCCTCCGGGAGCAGGGGGTCCGGCCCGCGCTCGTCCCCCGGACCTACACCACCGAGGCGCTCGGCCGCGCGTTCCCCCGGGGGCAGGGACGGGTCCTGCTCGCCCGGGCCGACGTCGCACCGTCGGGGCTGGAGGAGGCGATCGCGGCGAAGGGCTGGGCCCCGGTCCGGATCGACGCCTACCGCACGCGGTTCCCGCGGACGTTGCCGGCCGAGGCTCGGGCAGCCCTCCGCGCGGGACGGGTGGACGCGGTGACGTTCGCCAGCGCCTCCGCGGTCCGGGGCTTCGTCCGGGCCGTCGGCCCGGTGCGGGGGAACCCGAGGGTCGTCTGTATCGGCCCGGTGACGGCCCGGGCGGCCCGCGAGGCGGGGTTCACGGTCCACGCCGTGGCCCGCCCCCACACCCTGGAGGGCCTCGCAGAGGCCGTGGAGCGAGCCCTCCGCCATCGCTCGCCACGCCGCGGAGCCACCTGAACCCGTCCTCCGGGCCCGCCCCTACGCGGGGTCGGCCTCAGCCAGGGGCAACCCGAGCGCCCGCAGGCCCTCCGCCGTCTCCATCGAGAAGAGCCAGTCGCGGAACCGGGCGTGCGGCTCGATCCGCAGGCGAGGAAGGAGCTCCTGCTCCCGGACCAGGTACCACCGGTACCCGTGGGGGGCGAGGAGGGCCCCCAGCCGCTCCGCGTCCGCCACGCCGGCCAGGACCTCGCACAGGACGTCCGGCCGCCGCTCGGCGAGGAACCGCTGCCCGTGGCGGAACACGGCCTCTTCCGTCCCCTCGACGTCGACCTTCATGAGGGTCCGGCCCGCCGGCAGGTGGTCCAGGAGTTGATCGAGCCCCACGAACCGGACCACCGGTCCCCGGTCGAAGGTCATCCGGCTCGAGTAGAAGGAGGGCAGCGCCGATCCCCCCGCCCCGGTGGCGACGCGTATCGCCCCGCCGGGCTCGCCGATCCCCTCCAGGTGCAGGCTGACTCGGTGCACCAGGTCGTTGCGGACGCAGTTGTCGACGAGCGCCTTGAACACCTCGGGGACGATCTCGAACGCGTGGACGCTGGCCTTGGGGTTCGCCGCCGCGGCCACGAGCGTGAACACGCCGGTGTACGCGCCCACGTCGAGCACCACGTCCGCCCGGCGGGCCAGGGCGGCGAAGACCTCCAGGGCCAGGGCGTCCTGGAGCCTCGGGCGGCGGCCGTCCCCCCAGTACAGCTCCTTCGCGATCTCGCAGCGCGCCGGGTTCAGCAGCACGAATCGGACGTCGCCGACGCGCCCCTCGACCTCGCGGAGGCGCGCCGGCGCGGGGAGGCGGCCGGTGGCCGCGATCCCGGGCGCCACGCGCGTCACCTCCCGGAGCGCGAGGTGGGGGAGGCGCCAGGAGAGCACCCGCTTCACCGGCGCCTTCAGGCCGTACCAGGCCTGGCGCCTCCGGACCCGTCCGTCGTCGCCCACGGCCGAGCGGCACGCTACCACCGCCGGCCGCGACGGGGAGCGACGGGGCGGTGCCTCGACGGCCGCGTCGATCGGGGCCCGGCTACGCGGGCGATGGGCCCTCGACGTTCACCACCGAGGGCCCGCTCCCGGCGCGCACCACGATGAGGTCGGCGGGTCCGTCGGTCGGGTTGGCCTCGCGGTGGATCTCCCCCCGGCCCACGAAGACGAAGTCCCCCGGCCCGGCGTCGAACGTCTCGGTCCCTCCGGGGCCGAACTCCATCCGGAGGGCGCCGGAGAGCACGTAGATCACGCTCTCGTGGTCCCCGTGGTGGTGCCACCCCGAGACCGAGCCGGGGTCCGTGCGCGCGCCGCCGGCCCACAGCCTCGCCGAGTCGAGCGCGGTGAAGCGGTCCATCCCGGGCGTCGACGGCCCGTCCACGCGCTCGTCCCGACCGATCCTCCGCACACCCTCCATCGTCCCCACCCCCCACCGCCTGCGGTGCGGCCATCATGGCACCCTCCCCCGGAGGCCGGCCATCCCTGGGCGGATCGTCGCCGGGGAGATCCGCACGGCGGACGAGGCCGTCGGGCCTCGCGGTACCATCGGCCCGTGGGGTTCCCCCGCCACCGACCGCGCAGGCTCCGCCGGACGCCGGCCCTCCGGGAGCTGGTCCGGGAGACCTCGCTCGCCCCCTCCGACCTCATCGCGCCGCTGTTCGTGAAGGAGGGGATCGCGGAGCCCGCGCCCATCCCCTCGATGCCCGGGCAGGTCCAGCACACCCTGGAGTCGCTCCGGAAGGAGGCCCGGGAGATCGCCGAGCGCGGCGTGCTCGCGTTCATGCTGTTCGGGGTCCCCGAGCGGAAGGACGCGGAGGGGTCCGAGGCGTGGAACCCCGACGGGATCGCCCAGCGGGGGCTCCGGGTGCTCCGGGAGGAGCTCGGGCCCGACCACGTTGTGATCGCCGACCTCTGCCTGGACGAGTACACCGACCACGGGCACTGCGGCGTCCTCGCCCCCGACGGGTCGGTGGACAACGACGCCACGCTCGAGCGGTACCGGCGGATCGCGGTGGCCCAGGCCGAGGCCGGAGCCGACCTGGTGGGGCCGTCGGGGATGATGGACGGGCAGGTGGCGGCGATCCGCGACGCCCTCGACGAGGCCGGGTTCCAGCGCGTCGGGATCCTCGCCTACGCGGCCAAGTTCGCCTCGAGCTTCTACGGGCCGTTCCGGGAGGCGGCGGAGTGCGCGCCCCGGTTCGGGGACCGCACCGGCTACCAGATGGACCCGGCCAACGCCCTCGAGGCCATCCGGGAGGTCCGGGCCGACATCGAGGAGGGCGCGGACATCGTGATGGTGAAGCCGGCCCTGCCCTACCTCGACGTGCTCCGCCGGGCGAAGGACGCGACCGGGTTCCCGATGGCCGCCTACAACGTCTCGGGCGAGTACGCGATGGTGAAGGCGGCCGCGGCGAACGGCTGGCTCGACGAGCGGCGGGTCGTGCTCGAGATCCTCACGGCGATCCGCCGGGCCGGGGCCGACCTCGTCCTCACCTACCACGCGAAGGACGCGGCGGGCTGGCTCGCCTCGTAGGGGTCGAGCGCGATCGCGCCGAGCACCCCAACAAGGCGCAGGCTTCGACCGCGGTTTCGACGGGTTCCCCGGGATCGAGCGGATCTCGTGGGTCCGGCGCGATCCGGGGGGCGCTACCGCCGCGCATCACCGGGCGGCGGAAGACCGGGCGAGTACCCGCTCCGAGGGTTCCCTCGGTCACGCCGCGCGTGTCCCGCGCCTCTGTTCGGTGTCTTCACCTGCCGGCGAGGCGTCGGAGGAACGCCGCACCCCGGAGCGCGACGCCCTCGCGCACCGCCGAGGTCGCGAGGAGGTCGCCCCGTGCGAGCGCCCTACGGAACTCTTCCGGGGTGTAGCCGACCGCCTGGACGCCGGCGGGCGCGTCGGCGGCCAGGACCGCGGCCCGGTCCGGGATCCGCGGGGGGAGCCCGTCGGACATCACGACCACGTCGACGTCGCTCCACACGTTGAAGTCGCCCCGGGCGACCGACCCCACGACCGCGGCCGCGACCACCGGGATCCGGCCGGACAGTTCGCGCACGTAGCCGCGGGCCAGCTCGATCAGGCGCTCCCGTTCCCGCCGCCGGGCCGCGAGCACCTCAGCCACGGAGCCCCTCCCACGCGACGTCGACGAAGGCGAGGATCCCCCGGGCGTCCTCCATCGCTTGCTTCTCCAGGTCGGCCTCGGCCCGCCAGCGCCGGAACTCCTCCTCGTCGAGCGGCGGCGTCCCGCTCCCGGTCGACATCGCGCGGCCATCATCCCGCGGTCGATGTCGGCCGTCATGCCGTGCACGGGTCGCCCGCTCTCCGATCGAGACGCGTCCGCGCGTCCCCGATCCCTCCGGACGGCGCCCGAGCGAGGGACAGGGGTAGGCTTGAGCAGGAAGGAGGAGCCATGGGACGCGAGACGGCGACGTTCGGCGCGGGGTGCTTCTGGGGCGTGGAGTGGGTGTTCCGGCAGGTGCCGGGGGTGCTCGAGGTCGTCTCCGGCTACGCCGGCGGCCACGTGCCGAACCCGAGCTACGAGCTCGTCTGCACGGACACGACCGGCCACGCCGAGGTCGTGCAGGTCACGTTCGACCCCGAGCGGGTGAGCTACGAGCAGCTCCTCGAGGTCTTCTGGGCGATGCACGACCCCACGCAGGTGAACCGGCAGGGCCCGGACGTGGGCACCCAGTACCGGAGCATCATCCTCACCCACTCCGAGGACCAGCGGCGGGCGGCCGAGGCCTCCAGGGCCCGCGCGCAGGCGCGGTTCGACCGCCCGATCGCGACGGAGATCCGGCCGTTCGAGGCCTTCTACCCGGCCGAGGACTACCACCAGCGGTACTACGAGAAGACCGGGAAGGAGCCGTACTGCCACGTGCTCCCGGTGGGCGTGCTCCGCGAGCTCGGCCTGCTCCCCGCGGCGAGCTCGTAACCGGGGCGCAGCACCGTCGCCGTTGCTGCGTGTCCTGTCGCGACGGCGTCTGCGCATCCTCCCCGACGAGGCCCCGGACGGTCGAGCGCGCTGGCCCCCCGCTGGGCGCGATCCGGGTCGTATCACCTGGCACGAGGGTGGGCTCCACCGGCCCCCCGGCCGGCCGCGCGGAGCACCCGGAGGGCGTTCAGCGTGACGAACTCGCTGGGGCGGGTCGGTCCCCAGTCCACGGCCTCGACGTTCGAGCCCGCCGACCGCGGCGGGCGCCAGTAGCGCCTGCCGTCGGCGTTCCACCTCCCGTCGGGGCGGCGCTTCGCCTCGACGAGGTCCAGGGCCTCGGCGGCCCGGGGATCCCCGACCCTCCCGCACCGCGACAGGACCAGCAGCGCGTGGAGCACGTCGTAGTGCCAGTAGGGCGGGTGGTGGAACCGCAGCCACTCGGGGTCCGCGACCTCTCCCGTGCGGTGGGACCGGAACAGGCGGTGGGAGAGGAGGAGCTCCGCGGCGCGGACGGCGGCCCGCCCGGCGTCGGGATGGCCCGTCGCCCGGGCGTACTCGGCCAGGCCCCACAGCGGGACGAGGGTCTCGTGGAACGAGGAGTGGCGGGCGCCGGGCGAATGGTCGCAGTTCCACCCTCCGTCCGGCCACTGCGAC
>DATLZP010000193.1:0-2110 GCA_035573935.1 Actinomycetota bacterium | reverse complement strand
CCGGCTGCACGACGACGCGCTGCCCGAGGTCGTGGACATCGTGATCCGGGGCAACGAGATCGCGGGGAGCGGCGAGGACGGGGTCCAGGTGATCGACTACTTCCAGGACACGCTCCGTCGGATCACGATCGAGCGGAACCTGATCCGGGACTCGCGGATGGCGGCCATCGGGCTGATGGACGACGCCGAGTCCCGGGAGGACTTCCGGGCGGCGAGCGTCCGGGAGCGGATCCTCGTCCTCCACAACACGTTCGTCCGCAACGACCACGGGATCTCCGGCGGCGACAACCTGATCGCGCTGAACAACGTCTTCGTCGGCCACGCCCTGGCCCTGAAGGACGTGGACGGGGACTCGGTCGTGAGCCACGTGCTCTTCTGGGAGAACGGGGCCGACGCCACGGGGAGCGTGGTCCGGGAGGCGATCGTGGCCGACCCGCTCCTCGACGCGGCGTTCCGGCCCCAGGCCGGGAGCCCGGCCATCGACGCCGGCGTGGCCCGGTTCGAGTGGAGGGGCGAGGTCGTCATGGACCAGCCGTCCTCCGCGTACGCCGGGGCCGCCCCCGACCTCGGCTTCCACGAGGCCGGCGCCTGAGCCGGGCGGGTCGCCGGGCCGGCCGCTACCAGGAGCGGGCCGTGGCCATCGCCACCACGGCCACGACCAGGAAGGCCAGCGCGGCCCGGGTGAGGGCCCGGCCCCGGGCCTGGAGCGCCTGCAGCTCGGCCGCCTTCTCCGCCGGCGGCGGCCCCTCGGCCGCAGCGAGCTCCCGGCCCAGAGCCAGGGTCCGCTCGATCGTGGGCCGGGCCCCCAGCCCTCCGATCAGCAGGGCGATCAGCGCGGCCACGGCGCCCACGGTGAGCACGGCCCCGAAGGTGGATCCCACCCAGGCCCCCAGGCTCCCCGCCACCCACCAGTCCCGCGCGTAGAGGAAGAGGCCGGAGAGGACCGTGAGGCCGCCCATCGAGACCAGGAACCTGGGGAGCCGCCGCCGGGCCATCATCTCCTGGAGGAACGGGCCGGCCACGGGGCCCAGGCTGGCCGCCCCCGGCTGGACGAAGGCCGCGACCATGAAGACCCCGCCCACCCAGAGCACCCCGGCCAGGACGTGGATCAGGCGGAACACGATCATGTAGGCGTTCTCCGCGACCATCCCGACCTCCCCTCCTCCCGGGGCCCTCCGGCCCCCTCCGCTATCGGTGGAGCTGCCCGACCAGGGACCGCACCGCGTCCAGGACCACGCCCGGCTCCTCCCGCTGGATCGAGTGGGCGGCCCCGGCCACGACGCGGAACGAGATCCTCGGGTTGCCCGCGGCCAGCCGCTCCCCGAGCCGGGGATCGAGCAGCCCGCCGACCCCGGGGTCGGCCCCCAGGATCATCGTCGGCACCACGAGGGCCTGGGCCACGTGGGCGAAGCTCCACGGCGCGTTGTCCCGGAGGATCCGCTCCACGACGTACGGGCTCGTCATCCGGACGGCCCGGGCCTTGTTCGCCGCGTCCTCGGGGTGCCACCGGGGGTTCGCCCGGAGGATCGCCTCGGCGTCGAGGGGACGCGCCACCTCGTCCACCTGCTCGGCGACGACCTCCTCGAAGCGCTCCGCCGGGATCTCGAAGACCGGGTCCAGGAGGACGAGGGCCGCGGCGAACCCCGGATCGTCCACCGCCGCCCGGGCCGCCAGGAGCCCGCCCAGCGAGTGGCCGACCGCCACCTCCCATCCCCCGCCCAGCTCCAGGAGGTCGGTCACCAGGGCGTCGATCCCGTACGAGGTGGCCCGGGGGCTGAGCCCGTGCCCCCGGAGGTCCGGGGCGGCCACGGCGAACCCCTCCCCGGCCACCGCCTCGGCCACCCGCCACCACGTGGAGGACGCCGAGCCCAGCCCGTGGATCAGCAGCGCCCCCCGGGCGCCGCGGCCCCACCGGGAGACGAAGAGCTCGACGGGCACGGCACCGGCCGGCATCGGCCCATGATGTCACCTCGCCGCCTCGGCCGCCGCCCGCTCCGCCGCCCGGGCCAGCCTCCGGGCCTCCGCCGCCGCCCCCCGGGCCTCGGCCTCCGCCGCCTCGGCCTCCCGGACCGCAGCCTCCGCCTTCCGCCGGAGGCGCTCCGCCTCCTGC
>DATLZP010000192.1:0-2475 GCA_035573935.1 Actinomycetota bacterium | reverse complement strand
ATCGCGTCGCTCGCCGGTGGGGCCGTGGTCCTGCTGGGCGCGTTCCTGTGGTGGGAGCGGCGGGCCGCCGAGCCGATCCTCCCCCTCGAGCTCTTCGGGGTGCGGAGCTTCGCCGTGGCCTCGGCGGCGAGCTTCGTCGTGGGGGCGTCGCTGTTCGGCGTCCTCGTCTTCCTGCCCCTCTACCTCCAGACCGTCCAGGGGGAGAGCGCCACGGGCTCCGGCCTCCTGCTCGTCCCGATGATGCTCGGGATCGTGGTGGCGTCGGTCGCCGCGGGCCGTGCCATCTCGCGGACCGGCCGGTACCGCGCGTTCCCCGTGGCCGGGATGGCGATCGCCGGCGTGGGGACGTTCCTCCTCTCCCGGCTGACCGCCCGGGCCGGCCCCTTCGACGCGTCGTTCGGGATGTTCGTGGTGGGGACGGGGATCGGCCTGACCATGCAGGTGCTCGTCCTGGCGGTGCAGAACGCGGTGCGGCACCGGCACCTGGGGAGCGCCACGTCCGCCGTCACCTTCTTCCGGTCGATCGGGGGGACCCTGGGGGTGGCGGCCTACGGGGCCCTGTTCGCCGCCGCGCTCCAGGCCCGCCTGGGCCGGATCCTCCCCGGAGGAGCCGGCGTGCGCCCGGGGGCCTTGGTGGATTCCCCCGCGGCCATCCGAGCCCTGCCGGCTCCCGTCCGCGCCGCCGTGGCGGAGGCCATCGCGGCCTCCCTGCGCACGGTGTTCCTGGCGGCCATCCCCCTGGTCCTCGCGGGGCTCGTCCTCGTCCTGGCCCTGCCCCAGGTCCCCCTCCGCGAGACCGCCCACGTGGGCCCGACGGGAGCGGTCGAGGGCCTCGAGGAGGCGTCCTAGCCGGCCGGGGGAGGCCGGTGGGGGGACGGTTCCTGCCGTCCCCGGGGCCGGGGGAGGCGGTTTCTCCACAGGTCGTCCACAGCCCCTCCCCACGCATCGGCCCAGGTCGGAGGGGGAGCGACAAGGAATCTTCCACCCCCACCTGGGGATCCGGGTCTCCCCAACCCTGTGCACTTCCCGCCCGCCCGGCCGCCCCCTAGCCTTCCCCGGGGACCGACCGCGGGCCAGGGAGGGGGCATGCCGATCGCGGGGACCGACTGGCAGGAGCGGGCCCGGTGCCGCGACCACGACGTCGGGCTCTTCTTCCCCGAGAAGGGGGAGACGGCCTGGACCGCCAAGCGCATCTGCATGGGCTGCGGCGTCCGGCAGGAGTGCCTCGAGTACGCGCTGCGGCGAGGGGAGGCCGAGGGGATCTGGGGCGGGCTCACGCCGGCCGAGCGGCGTCGCCTGGCCCGGTCCCGCCGGGCCCTGGCCTAGAGCCGGAGGGGCCGGACGGGGGCGGCGATGGCCTCCGGCTGCTCCCGCCACACCTCGGGCTGGACGTCGATGTACAGCTCGATCTCGTTGCCGTCGGGGTCCTGGATGTAGACGCTGTGGGTCACGGTGTGGTCGGCGGTGCCCACGATCGGGACCCCGTGCTCGGTGAGCGTGCGGATCGCGTCACGCAGCTCGTCGTCCGTCTCGCCGACCTTCAGGCCGAAGTGGTACAGGCCCACGCGCCGCCCGGGCGGGGGGGCCGGCGCGTCCTCCCCCACCTCGAGGAGGAGGAGCTCGTGATGGGTCCGACCCGAGGAGAACATCGCCCCCACCGCACCGAAGCTCGCCACCTGGCGCCAGCCGAGGACGTCCCGGTAGAAGGCGGCCGAGCGCTCCAGGTTCCGCACGTACAGGACGAGGTGCCCGAGCTCCTTGACCTCCATCGGCCTCCTCCTTCCTCGGGGTCCCGCCGGGGATAGCTTCCCACGCCCCGGAGCGACACGACCCCGGAGGGTGGCCGTAGGCTGGGCCCCGTGGAGCGTCGGACCGAGCGGGGGGCGCGGATCGGGCGGCTCCTCGTGGGGCTCGGCGTCGCCGTGTGGCCGGCGTGGGGGACCTGGTTCCTGCTGGGCGGCGCGCCCCACGTGGCCTGGGCCGTCCTCCTCCACCTGGCGCTCGTCGTGCCGGGCGGGGTGCTCCTGCGCCGGACCCGCCCCCGCCCCAGCCGGGCGGTGGCCCGACGGCGGCGGATCGGCGAGGCGCTGATCGCGGCGGGCGTGCTGGCCTGGGCCCCGTACCTGTACCTGTCGGGGTCGGAGCGGGAGGTCCCGAGCCTGCCGTTCCTGATCTGGCACCTCTCCGGCGTGATCCCCGGGGCCCTGCTCCGGTACACGTCGCTCGGGCGGCGGGGATGAGGCGGAGCGTGCCCCCGGTCCGGGTGGGGTAATGGATGCCGGGATGGTGACCGAGGCGCGCGTCCTGGCCGGCCGCTACGAGCTCGGGCCCCTCCTGGGCCGGGGCGGGATGGCCCGGGTCCACGCCGCGACCGACCGCCTCCTCGGCCGACGGGTCGCGGTGAAGGTCCTGGCGGAGCCCTACCGCCGCGACGAGGCGTTCGTGGAACGGTTCCGGCGGGAGGCGCGGGCGGCC
>DATLZP010000191.1:0-2853 GCA_035573935.1 Actinomycetota bacterium | reverse complement strand
GACCGGGTCGAGCCCGAGCTCCCCGGCCAGCGCGTCCATGGCCCGCTCCAGGGAGAGGGCCGGCTCCGGGCGGCCCGCCCCCCGGTAGGGTCCGACGGGGGGCGCGTTCGTCGCCACCACCCGGCTCCGGAACGCCACCCGGGGGATCCGGTACACGCCCGTCGCCATCCGCCAGGCGTTCGACGTGAGGTAGGAGGCGAGCGGGTACGCGCCCAGGTCCTGGAGGGCGTCCAGGCGCAGCCCCACCAGGCGGCCGTCGCGGGTGGCCCCCAGCTCGACGCGGTGGACCTGTCCCCGCCCGTGCGTCAGGGCCAGCATGCTCTCCGAACGGGTCTCCGCCCACCGCACCGGACGCCCCAGGCGGAGCGCCGCCGCCGCCACGACCAGGTACTCGGGGTACACCGTGAGCTTGGCCCCGAAGCCGCCGCCCACGTCGGGGGCGACGACCCGGACCGCCTCCCGGGCCAGGCCCAGCCACTCCGCCACGTCGCTCCGGACGTCGAAGGGGACCTGCGTCGAGACCCACAGCGTGAGCCGACCCTCCTCCGGGACGGCCAGGACGGCGTTCGGCTCCATGGGCACCGGCGCCACCCGCTGGCTCACCGCCCGGACCCGGGCCACGACGTCGGCCCCGGCCAGGACGTCCTGGTCCCAGTGCCTCTCCGCCCGGTGGGCCACGTTCGAGCCGGCCCCGGGGAACAGCAGGGGCGCGCCGTCCGCGGCCGCCTCCTCCGGGTGGGTCACGACCGGGAGCGGCTCCAGCTCCACCTCGACCAGCTCGGCGGCGTCCGCCCCCTGCTCCCGGGTCTCCGAGCAGACGACGGCGATCGGCTCGCCGGCGAAGCGGACCACGTCCCGGGCCAGCGGGGGGCGGGAGAAGGCCTCGTCGACGGTCCCGGACGGGGGCTGCGGTGCGAGGTCGAGATCGGCCGCGGTGAAGACGGCCACCACGCCCGGGGCCTCGCGGGCGGCCTCGGTCCGGACCGCCACGATCCGGGCGTGGGGGGCGCCGGAGCGGACGAACGTCGCGCGGAGCGCGCCCTCGGCCGGTAGGTTCTCCACGTACCGGGCCGCTCCCCGGAGGAACCGGGGGTCCTCGGCGCGGAGGACCGGCCCTCGAGCGACGGAGGTATCCATGGCCCTCACGCTACAGATCCGGAGGACGGCGGCGCTCGCGGCGTTCCTGGCGGTCCTCGCCCTCGCAGCCGCCCCGCCCGCGGGGGCGGCGATCCGGGCCCGTCGGGTGGCCGGGGGGCTCGATGCCCCGGTGGCGTTCACGTTCGACCCGCGGGGGCGGATCTGGTACGTGGAGAAGGCGAGCGGCGAGATCCGCGTGCTGAACCGGGCGACCGGCCGGGACCGCCGGTTCGCGGACGTCCCCGGGGTCCGGGCGGAGGGGGAGCGGGGGATGCTGGGGATCGCCCTCCATCCCCGCTACCCGGCCCGCCCCTTCGTCTACGTCTACGCCACCCGCACGGTCGACGGCAGGCTCCGCAACCAGGTGCTCCGGATCACCGACGTCGGCGGGCGGGGGAGTCGGAGGCGGACGATCCTCTCCACGGCGGCCAGCGACACCCCGTACCACAACGGGGGGCGCATCCTGTTCGGGCCCGACGGGATGCTCTACGTCGTGATCGGCGACGCCCACGACCGGGCCAACGCGCAGCAGCTGGCCGACCCGCGGGGGAAGGTGCTCCGGATGACGCCCGCCGGCCGCATCCCCTCCGACAACCCGCTCGGCGACCGCAGGGTCTACGCGTACGGGATCCGGAACTCCTTCGGGCTGGCCTTCGACCCCCGGACCGACGTCCTGTGGGAGAGCGAGAACGGCCCGGAGTGCAACGACGAGCTGAACCGCATCCTCCCCGGCGAGAACTACGGCTGGGGACCCGACGCCACGTGCAGCGGCTCCGGCCCGGGCAACACGAACCAGGACGGCCCCTCCCCCGAGCTCCCCGTGCTGTGGTGGCGGGACACCTTCGCCCCCACCGGCCTGGCGTTCTGCGAGGGGTGCCGGCTGGGTGCCCGGAACGAGGGCGCGCTCTTCCTCGGCGCGGCGAACACCGGGGACATCCGTCGGATCCGGCTCAACGCCGACCGGGATCGCGCGCTGCGTCGGCGCGTCGTCCACCACCACCCCCGCCCCGTGCTCTCGATGGAGGTCGGCCCCGGCGGGCGGATCTTCTTCTCCGACTTCGGCGCGATCTACGTCCTGGTCCGGCGGTGATGAGCGGTTGGGGCCGGCCGGGTGGGGAAAAGATGCGTCGAACGGCGGGTCGCCGTGGACCGGGCGGCCGGGGTAGGCTCGAGGCTGGAACGCTGGTGGAGGTGTGCGGTGAACATCGGTGAGCCGCGGCGCATCATCGAGGTGGAGCCGGTCTCCCTACCGATCCCCGAGGTGCTCCCGGAGCCGGTCCCCGAGCCGGCCCCGGCGGAGGCCCCCGAGCGGCGGCCGGCGGAGCCCGCCCGGTAGCGGATGAGCCTGGAGCTACTCGCTCCGGTCGAGGTCGTCCGGACCCCGGAGCCGGTCGAGGCCTGGCGGGCCTGGACCCTCTGGGGCCGGCGGGACGGCACCGGCCTCCGGCTCCGGCCGATCGCCGGGCGGAGCCGCCCCTGGCCCCCGCTCCGCCCGGCGGAGGCGAGCTGCGGGCTGGCCCGCCTCCACGCCGCCCCCAACCTGCACTGCTCGTGCGGCCTCCACGGGACGCGGCATCCGGCCGCCCTGAAGCGGGCCAAGGACCCGGCGGTGGTGGGGACCGTGGCCCTGTGGGGCACCGTGATCGAGCACGACCTCGGCTACCGGGCCCGGTTCGCCTACCCCCAGCGGCTCCGGCTGGTCTGCACGTTCTGCTT
>DATLZP010000190.1:0-4553 GCA_035573935.1 Actinomycetota bacterium | reverse complement strand
CCTCCCGGGCGTCCTCGCCGGAGAGGCTCCGGAGGGCGAAGCCGGCCAGCAGCTCGTCGATCCGTCCGTGGTCGTCCGCCACTAGTCCTCCCGCAGCAGGAGCCGCCGCAGCGTGCGCATCGCGGCCAGGGTCCGGGTCTTCACGGTCCCCAGGGGGATCCCGAGCTCCTCGGCGATCCGGGCCTGGGTCTTGCCACCGAAGTAGGCCATCTCCACCACGGTCCGCTGGGGCTCGGGGAGCGCGGCCAGCGCCTCGCGCACCCGCCGGCTCCGCTCGAGCAGGGCGGCCGACGCGACGACCGCCTCCGCTACGTCTTCGTCCGTGCGGGGCTCGAGGTTCGCCGCCCGGTCCGTGCGGCCCCGCAGCCGTTCCTCCCGGCGGACCACATCCACCGCCCGGTGATGGACCAGCGACAGCAGGAACGTGCGGAACGAGCCCCGGGAGGGGTCGAAGGCCTCGGGGGCACGCCACAGCGCGAGGAACGCGTCGTGCACGACGTCCTGGGCCAGCACGGCCTGGCCCGTGAGGCGGAGGGCCAGCCCGTAGGCGGAGGGGGCGTACCGGCGATAGAGGATCTCGAACGCTTGCCGGTCCCCCTCCCGGAGGCGCCGGTGCAGATCGAGGTCGGAGCCCTCCTCCACGGGCCCGTTCTACCACCGGACGGGGGAGGCCGCGTTGCTAGCATCCCCCCGTGCCTCCCCTGGTTCGGATGTATTCGCGGCCCCGCTGCGGCCTGTGCGACGAGGCCCGCGCCGTGATCCTGGAGGTCCGGGAGCGGGTGCCGTTCGCGTTCGAGGAGGTGTCGGTGGAGGGCGACGACGCCCTGGAGCGCGCCTACGGCCTCCGGGTCCCGGTCGTGCTCGTGGACGGCGAGGAGCGCTTCGAGCTCACGGTGCGGGCGGACGAGCTGGTGGCGACCCTCCGGGCCGCCGGCTTGTGAACTTGAGAACGGGTCCCTCCGCCGGGTAGCATCGGGCCATGCCGGCCTGCCCGGAGCCGGGGACGTGAGCAGGCGTCCCATCCCGGAGGCGACGGTCGCCCGCCTCCCCCTCTACCTCCGGGCCCTCGTCGACCTGGCGGAGGCCGGGACGACCACGGTCTCGTCCGAGACGCTCGCCGGGTCCTCCGGGGTGAACTCGGCCAAGGTGCGGAAGGACCTCTCCCACCTCGGCTCCTACGGGACGCGGGGCAAGGGCTACGACGTCCCCTACCTGATCCACCAGATCCGTCGGGAGCTGGGCCTCACCCAGGACTGGCCGATCGTGATCGCCGGGGTGGGGAACCTGGGGCACGCGCTGGCGAACTACCGAGGGTTCGCCGAACGGGGCTTCCGGGTCGTGGGGCTGGTGGACGTGGATCCGTCGAAGATCGGCGAGCGCGTGGGGGGCGTCCGCGTCCGGCACCTGGACGAGCTCGCCCGCATCGTCCGGGGGCAGGCCTCGGCCATCGGCGTGATCTGCACGCCGGCCGCCGTGGCCCAGGAGGTCGCGGAGCGGATGGCGGGGGCGGGGATCCGATCCATCCTGAACTTCGCGCCGGTCACGCTGTCCGTCCCCGAGGGCATCACCGTGCGGAAGGTGGACCTGGCCGTCGAGCTGCAGATCCTCGCCTTCTACGACCAGCGGAACGCGGCGCTCGCCGACGTCAAGCGACGGGGCAAGGCGGTGGCCAGCCTGGCCCGGGCGTGAGCTACTTCGAGATCGCGATCCACAGGCCGACGAAGATCGCGACCACCATGATCCCGAACAGGATGAACTGCACGCTCCCCTGCTCGAGCAGCGGGGCCTCGGCTCCGAGCACAGCCACCTCCTAGGCCGGTCCGTACCAGGGCGGCGCCGTGCCGCCGGTCAGGATCTCCTTCCGGGACCGCTCCGCCCGGTCCAGGAGGGGGAGGTGGGCGACGAGCAGGACGATCGAGCCCACCAGGAACATCAGCGAGTACCGGGGCACGCTCCCCGCGTCGTAGCGGAGGAACACCGTCACCGCCGGCCCCCCGCCCCGGTAGAAGGCGGTGGCCGCGGCGAGGGCCGACCCCCCCTCCCGGGCCGTCGCGAAGCGGACGTCCTGCACCACGAACTCGGAGGGGGGGACGGCCCGGGGATCACCCTCCTCCACCCCCAGCTCGTGGTTCGCCTCCTCGGCCAGGAAGTCCTGCACGACGCTCTCCACGGACCCCACCGACGAGGCGGGACCCGGGTGCCAGGGCTCGTCCGGGTACCTCGCGAACTCGGGGAACCCGGTCCGCGTGGGCTCGAGCGCCGCGCCCAGCGCCACCCACCCCGGCTCCGACCCCCGGGGGCCCAGGTTGGTCGGCGTCTCCAGGCCCTGCGAGAAGAAGCCGAACAGCCAGAGCGCGGAGAGCATGACCAGCCAGCCGGAGAGGGCGACCATCAGCACCAGGTAGCCCATCCAGCGCCCGAAGACCGCGGAGAGGAGGAGGTACACGCTGCCCACGAACAGGACGAAGCCGATCAGCGTGGCCACGCCGCCCTTGATCAGGGTCTCGCAGCCCACCTGGAAGCCGATGCAGGACGCGCCGATCATGCCGTGGGCGAGGGGGTCGCGGTCGCCGTGGGGCTGGCGGCGGCCGGGTTCAGGCACTTGTTCTGCTCGAAGGGGACGTGTTCCTTCGACAGCTCCACCAGGTAGAGCACGATGTCGCTGATCTGCTGGTCGTCCAGGGCCCCCTGGTAGCGGATGCTCCACGACGGCATCCCGGCCTCGGGTCGCCCCTGCTCGATCGTGGTCCGGATCTCCTCCACCGTGCGCCGCTGGCAGACCGTCTGGAGGTTCGCGGACAGGTTGACGCGGGGCTGGCCGGTCTCCTCGTCCACGCCGATCTGGACCGGCAGGCCGCCCCGGAGCTCGGGGCCGTGGCAGCGGGTGCACCCCACGCCGAGCTGGTTCTCCTCGGTGAACGGCAGCACGGACAGCCGCCCCCGCTCGACCGAACGCTCCCGGAGCTCGCGTTCCTGCGCCAGGTTGGCGGTCGGGTCGCGCAGCCACACCAGCGGGACCCAGACGACGAAGAAGGCGACGAGCAGGACCCCCCAACCCTGGAGCCGCTCGAGGAGCGGGGTCTCGAGGTCGGCGTCGGACGGTCCCGGGCGCATCGCCCGAGGGATGTCGGCGCCCCGGACCGGTCGCTCCCGGAGCCCCAGGTAGAGGGCGGCCACGGCCAGGAGGACGGCGCCCCCGATGGCGAGGATGATGCCCTGGGCCTGGGTGAGGGCGACCATCAGCCCGGGGCGACGCAGAACGGTCCGTCGGGACCCTTCCCCAGGGTGTCGGTGCCCCGGGGCGGGCCGAGGATGATCTCGGAGGTGTCCACGATCACGTCGTCGCCGTCGATCCGGATCTTGAACCGGTCGAGGCCCCGAGGGGCCGGCCCCAGCTTGTACTCACCGGCGGTGTTGTACTTCGAGCCGTGGCAGGGGCACTCGAACCACTGCGAGGACGTGCAGAAGGGAACCCGGCAGCCCAGGTGGACGCATCGCTGGTACAGCGGCATCAGCCCCTCGGCCACGAGCCCGTCCGACTGGTAGTCGACGTCATCGGAGGGCTTCCCCTGGTACTCGACGATGTAGAAGCGGCCCGCCCCGAAGTAGAAGGGCTCCTCGTTGTCCCGGATGAAGCTCCGGATGTCGGAGATCTTCCCGGCCACGATCTCCGCCCCGAACCCGCCCCTGAGGTTGGGCCAGAGGAACGCGACCGTGGCCGCCCCGAACTGGGCCGTGAAGACCCCCAGGGAGGCGAGCCAGGATCGGCGGAAGAAGTCCCGCCGGGAGACGGGCCTCGGCGCCCGGGCCGGCGGCTCGGGGGGCAGGCCGGGGACCCCCACGGCCGCCCGCTGCGCCCGGCGGGCCCGGACGAACGACAGGCCGAAGAAGACCGCGAACAGGTCCAGGATCAGGACGATCACGATCGCCGCGACGGTCCCGGAGGAGATCGCCAGGAGGCTCACAGCTCGAAGAACACCCCCTGGGCCCAGGGCCAGACCCAGTTGTAGCCGGTGCCCCGGAAGAACGACCCGATGATCGTGAGCGTGGCGCCGAACATGAAGAGGATCGTGAACAGCGTGATGGCGAGCTTCCGGTCGCCGGGCTTCACGCTGGGGTTGCGGTCCACCCACGGCACGGCCGCCAGGCCGACCAGGATGAACGTGGGGATCGTGATCCCGGCCACGAGCGGGTGGAAGTAGCGGAGCAGCTCCTGGAGGCCGAGGAAGTACCAGGGCGCCTTCGACGGGTTCGGCGTGAGGTTCGGGTTGGCGAGCTCCCTGAGCGGCGCGTTCACGAACGTCGAGAAGACCACGAGCCCGGCGGAGACGACGAGGAGCGAGATGAACTCCTCGATCAGCAGGTGGGGCCAGACGTTCACCCGGTCGCCCTGCTCCCGCTCGACGCGCTGGATCCCCTCCGGCGGCACGAGGGCCAGGAGCCGGTGCTTGTCCGGGGCCCCCTTCTTGGGCGTCGGGACCGCGCCGGAGGGCGGGGGCGCCGTGCGGACGGGGGCGGTGGCCACCGCGGCCGCGGGCGCGGCCGCCGGGGCC
>DATLZP010000189.1:0-8096 GCA_035573935.1 Actinomycetota bacterium | reverse complement strand
GCGGCGGGCCTCCCGGAGGCGGGCCCGGAGGGCGTCGAGCCCGCCGAAGCGCCCCCGCATCCCCCGCCGGACCAGGCGGGAGAGCGCGCCCTGGACCCCGGTCCCCGACAGGATGTCCTCGGAGAGCTCCTCGAGGACGTCACCGGCGGAGACGTCGGGGCCGAAGGGATCCTGCGTGCCGTCCCAGCGCGAGTATCGGATCCGCCTGGGTGCCACTCCCCCAGCCTACGACGGGCGGCGGAGGAACAGCTCGGCACCCGCGTCCGCACCCCGCGCGTCGAGGACGGCGTCGTCGAGCCCAGGGGCGAGCTCCGGCGCCACGTAGACGTCGAGATCCTCCGCCCCGGTGGGGGCATCGCCCTCCCGGGGGGCCGGCACGGCGGAGAAGCCGATCGCGACCTCCCCCGACGGGCCCTGGACGGGTTCGATCCGGATGGCCTGCGACCCGGCGGCCGGGCCGAGGAAGCCCTTCAGCACGGCGACGGCGGCATCGGTGACCTGGAGCATGGGGGGACCTCCTTCCGCGCCCGGGCCGGGCGCCTCGGCGTGGATCTGCCACCCTACCAGGCCCGCGCTCAGCGGATCCCGAGGCCGGTGAACAGGGCCATGAACGTGAGCCCGAAGCAGATGAACGCCGCCCAGGCGAACGGGACCCATGGGGCGAGCGGCTTGCGCGGGTCGAACCCGAGGGCCGCGGCGTTCCCTGCCCGGGCCACGGCGTGCGCCGCGGCGAGGACGAGGAGGGGGAGGAGGCCGTAGACGTAGTGACGGACCCCTCCGAGGAGTCCGGGGGACGATACGCGTCCGCCCATGGCGAAGAGGACGATCCCCAGGACGGCCTGCACGCCCGCGGCCACCTGCGTCGCCGCCAGCCACCGCCAGAACCAGGGACCGGGGTCCCGGCGGAGCAGCCGCGCCAAGAGCCCCCAGATCCACCCCGTCGCGAACAGGGCGACGACCGCGAACCCCACGACCGCGTGAATGCTCGACACCGGCCGGGATGTTGCCACGCCGAGGGTCGGGGCGTCCGGCCCTACGGCTCCCGGTTCGCCGCCTCGTACCGTGAGCCGCCGGGCCGGTCCGACGCCTCCTTGTTGAGGCGTCGGGACAGGTGCAGCCCCTCCAGGGCGAACTCGATCGCCGAGGCCGCCACGCCCGGGCTCTCCTCCTCCACCCCCAGGCGTTCGAGCAGGCGGGCCAGGCCCGGCAGGTCGCCGAACTGGGCGAGCACCTCCCCGGCCGGCGTGAGGTCGGACGTCTCGGCCACGAAGCCGTCGCGGAACCGGGCCAGGAGCGGGCCGAAGTCGAACCCGCCCAGGCGGCGACGGAACACCTCGAGGAGCGCGGTCCGGAGGGCCCGGCCCAGGATCTCCTCCTCTCGGCCCTCCTCGATCGTGTCGAACTCCACCCTCCCCAGCGAGGCGTCGAGCACGGCGGGAAGGTCGCAGACCCGGGGCACGGCCTCCGGCTCCCCGGCCCGGGCCGCCCTCCGGATGGCCGCCGCGGCGAGCGTCTCCAGGTTGCCGATCGAGTAGCGGACCGAGACGCCCGAGCGCTGGTTCACGTGAGGGGAGCGACGGAGCTCGGCGGTGAGCGCGGCGAGGACCTCCTTCAGGTACAGGGGCACGCGCACCGGCGGATCGCCGATCGGGGGACGGGCCTCCTGGTCCATGATCCGGATCTCGTCGGCCAGCTCCTCCGGGTAATGGGTGCGGACCTGGGTGCCGAAGCGATCCTTGAGCGGTGAGACGATCCGGCCCCGGTGTGTGTAGTCGTCGGGGTTCGCCGTGGCCACCAGGAGGAGGTCGAGCGGGAGGCGGATCCGGTACCCCCGGATCTGGACGTCCCGCTCCTCGAGGATGTTGAACAGCGACACCTGGATCCGCTCCGGGAGGTCGGGGAGCTCGTTGATGGCCACGATCCCCCGGTTCGTCCGGGGGATCAGGCCGTAGTGGATCGTGAGCTCGTCGGCCAGGTAGCGGCCCTCGGCCACCCGGATGGGGTCCACGTCCCCGATCAGGTCGGCCACGCTCGTGTCGGGCGTGGCGAGCTTCTCCGCGTACCGCTGGTCGCGGCCGATCCAGGCCACCGGCACCCGGTCCCCCTCCTCGGCCAGGAGGGCCCGGCACCGGGCGCAGATCGGGCGGTAGGGGTGGTCGTTCACCTCGCAGCCGGCGATCGCCGGCGTCTCCGCGTCGAGGAGACGGACGATCCGCCGGATCAGCCGCGTCTTGGCCTGCCCCCGCTCCCCGAGGAGGATCAGGTCGTGCCCCGCCAGGATCCCCCGTTCCAGGACGGGCAGCACCGAGTCGTCGAACCCCACGATGCCGTCGAACAGGGCCTCCCCCCGCCGCAGCTTCGCCAGCAGGTTCGCCCGGAGCTCCTCCTTCACGGTGCGGTCGGGGTAGCCCGCCGCGCGGAGGTCGCCGATCGTCGCGGGCCGCGTCACGCCTCCCAGCCTACCGGCCGGGGCCGTGAACGGCCGCCGACAGGGATCGACCGGGCTCACCCCAGACGCGCCACCACCGCCCCGGCCGCGAGGAGAGGGACCGCCAGCGACAGCGTCCGGAGGGCCCGCTCCGGCGCCCTCCGGAGGGCGGCGGCGTCGAGCGGCTCCGTCGTCCCGTCCATCAGCACGACGTGGCCCGTCACCTCCACCACGCGGCGCCGGATCCGCCGAGCCTCCGCCGAGAGCGCCCGCTGCGCCGCCGAGAGCCCGGCGCAGCCCGCCGCCACGAGCACCGCTGCCGCCGTCACCCGCTCCTCCTGCACGAAGCCCCCGACGAGCGCGGGGAACGCGCCCCAGGCCACCGCGAACCAGGCGTCCGAGTGGAAGCGCCCGCCGAACAGCTCGAGGTCGTAGGCCAGCACGAGGAAGACGCCGGCGCCGACGAACGGGAGGAGCCACGGGGTGAGCCGGGCCGCGCCGTGGAGCCCCAGGGCGGCGGCCCCGGCCAAGGCCAGGAGCGAAACCGCCCACAGGACGGGGTCGGGGATCCGGGTCCGGAGGGGCCGCCCCCGGAGCTCGTCGAGGCCGTGGGCCGAGATACCGACGGCGAGGAAGAACGCGAGTGCCGTCTCCCCGAGCCACGCCGGGTCCATCCGGGGCGCCGTGGCCGCCCCCAGCGCCACGTAGGACAGATGCCACACGGTGTACGGGGGGTGGAGGAGCGTCCACCAGTCCCGCCACCCGCCGGGGGCGAGCGCGTAGAAGGCCGGCCTGCCACCCTCAGCCACGCCTCGCCCCCCAGGTGACGACCCCCGCGCCCAGCGTGAGCCGTCGGGTCCGGACCCCGCGGATCCCCGCCTCCTGCCACCACCGGACCTGTTCGGGGAGGGGGGCTCGCCGGACGAAGTCCTCGATGCTCGGACCGAGGAAGCTGCCGGCGTGGGCCCACCCCGGCGAGACCAGGCGACCCACGGCCGGGAGCACGAGCCGGGTGTGGAGGAGCCAGCCCACCCGGGCCGCGCGGCCCTCCGGTAGACCGAACTCCAGTCCGGCCATCACGCCGCCCGGACGCAGGACCCGGGCCAGCTCCGCCACCGTGGCCGCCGGGTCGTCCACGTACCGCAGCAGGTAGGTGAACGTCACGGCGTCGAAGCACGCATCGGGGAACGGCAGCGCCTCGGCCCGGCCCAGCACCCATCGGAGCCGACCCGGGGTCGACGTCCGCCGGATCCCCTCCCGCAGCATCGGCTCGCTCTGATCGAGGGCGACGACGCTCGCCCCCGTCCGGCGCAGGAGCTCCCTGGCCACGAGGCCGGTGCCGGCCGCCACGTCCAGCACGCGTCCACCCGCCGGGACGCGCACGGTGGAGACCAGGAACCGCCGCCACCGCCCGTCCTGCCCGAACGACAGGAGCGCTCCCATCCGCTCGTAGCTCCCGGCGATCCCGGCGAACAGGGCGCGGGCGTGCCGCACCCGCTCGGACGGCGCGGCCCCCGCCCGTCCCCCGCTCACGTGAGCGGGAACGGGGGCTGCCACCACCAGGGGGCGGCATCGGCCCGGATCTCGGTCACCCACTTCACCCACCAGAAGCCCCGCCGGCCCGGGGCCACGAGTCGGGCTGGCCCGCCGTGCCCGGCGGACAGCGGGGCGCCGCCCACGTCGGTGGCCAGCAGCAGGCGGCCGGCGTCGGCCACGGGGAACCGTCGCGCGTAGCCGGTCGCCGAGCGGACGACGAGGCTTCCGGCGTCCCCGGGGTCCAGGAGGCGGGACACCAGCACTCCCTCCCAGTCCTGGACGGCGAACCAGCCGCCGGTGCAGTCGAGGACGGCTCGCACCCGGTCGCCGAACGCCGCGAGCTCCGCCACCGTCAGCCGCCGCTCGCCACCCCGGTCGGACACGGCCAGGCGCCACGCGTCCGGGTCGATCGCCGGGACCGGGTCGTCGAGCCACTGGGTCACCGGCATCCCGGCCGGCCGGAACGAGCCTCGCTCGTGGGAGCCGGTGAACCGGCGGCCCGCGCCCGGCAGGTCCAGCGCGCGGACCAGCCCCTCGGTGGCCGCGGAGAGGGCTCCCGCTCCCCCCGCCAGCGCGGCGGCCCGCAGGAGCGCCCGCCGCGACACGTCGGTCCGCCGGGGGCGCACCGGTCGGGCCAGGACGTGCTGCACCGCGAGCGGGATCGCGGCCAGGGCCGCACCCACGTGGACCTGCATCACGCTCACGGAGCCTGCCCGCACCAGCAGCCCGCTCGAGTGCAGGACCCCGGTCAGCACCACCACGACGACGAGGGCGGCCAGGGCGACCGAGGTCCCGCGCCCGGGGCGCGGACGGGCCAGGCCCCGACGGGCGATCACCCGCTTCCAGGGCGCCAGGAGGACGATCCCGGCCCCCGCGGCCGCGTGGACCACGAGCACGACCCGGACCCAGCCCCGCCCGATCCCGAACGCCAGCCCGCCGGTGGCCAGGCCGGCGACGAGGAGCACGAGCAGGGCCAGGTTCGTCCCCCGCCCCGGCGCGCCTCGGCCCACGACCGGAGCCTACGCCCCCCGAGGTCCGAGGGGTCGGTCGAGCCGCTCGAGGAGCGCGGGCAGGTCGCCGACCGAGTCGATGACGTGATCCGGAGGCCCCGGTGCCCGCTCCAGGTCCTGGGGCCGGAACTTGCCCGTCCGGACCAGCACGCCCACGAGACCGGCGGCCTGCGCCGCGAGCACGTCGGTCAGGATGTCGTCGCCCACCATCGCGGCCTCCTGCGGCTCCGCCCCGAGCTCGGCCAGGGCGGAGCGGAAGAACCCCGGCGAGGGCTTCCCGCAGACCGTCGCCTCGACGCCGGCCGCCTCCTCCAGGGCCCGGACGAAGGCGCCGCCGTCCAGGTGCAGGCCGTCCGGCGTGCGCCAGTACAGGCTGCGGTGCATCGCCACCAGGGGGGCACCCCCGGCCACCAGGCGGAAGGCGTGGTCCAGGCGCTCGTAGGAGAACGACGGGCCCGCCCCGCCGATCACCACGACGTCCGCGTCCTCCTCCTCGATCCGGACGTCGCCCAGGTCCCCCAGCGACGCTTCGTCCGAGAGGACGAGCGCGCGGGCCCCCGGGTGATGGGTCCGGAGGTACGCGCCGGTGGCCACCACGGCCGTGACCACCTCCTGGGGTTCCACGGCGATCCCGGCGTCCCGGAGCCGCGTGGCGATCCCGGCCCGGCTCTCGCTGCTCGTGTTCGTGACCAGGCGGAGGCCGACGCCCAGTTCCCTGAGCCGAGCGATGGCCTCGGCCGCCCCGGGGATGGGATCCCATCCCACCACCAGGACGCCGTCCACGTCGAGCAGGATCGCCCGGAACGGGGTCATGCCGCTCGAGCCGCCGGTCGGGGTCTCGGCTGGCGCGGCCACCGGCCGTACCGCCACCGGTAGTAGGGCGCGACGTACCGGAACCGCGGGGGCAGGGCCGGTCGGACGAGCCGGAGCGCGCGGAGCGATCCCCGGAGCCCGGCCTGCCCGGCCGGACCCAACCGGACCCCGTAGGCCTCCCGCAGCCTGGACGGCAACGTGCCGAAGGCCCAGCGGGCAACGAGCGGGAGCACCGGGCGCCACTCGGCCTCCCGGGGCGGGTCCCGGAACAGCGCGGCCACCGTTACCGCGCCGTCCGTGATCCGCAGGACCCCGCTCTCAACCACCCGGTCGATGTAGGCACGCAGCTCGGGGACGGTGGGGGGGATCCGCTCGCGCGGCAGCAGGAGCAGCTCCGCGGCCAGCATCTGCTCCTCGTGGAACCGCTGCCTGCCCTCCTCATCGAGCTCCCCCACGGTCAGCTCCTCGAACAGGAGGGCCGAGTCGACGAGGGCCGCGTGCACCCAGAGGAGGAGGTCGGGGTCGAGGGCGTCGTACGGTTGGCCGGTGACGGGATCGATCCCTCGCACCCGGCGATGAACGTCGTTGATCCGACGGGCGGCGTCGAGCGCCTCCCGGCGGGTCCCGAACGTCACCGTGTAGGTGAGCATCAGCGTGCGCTGCAGGCGTCTCCACGGGTCGCGTTCGTAGAACCGCGTCTCTCGCGCTCCCGCCACCACCAGCGGATGCGCCGCGTGCATCAGGAGGGCCCGGGCACCGCCGAAGAGGACCGTGACCTCGCGATGCACGCGCCAGGACACGCTGTCCGGACCGAAGAAGCCCTGGTCGCTCACGCGACCACTGTAGACGGAGACGGATGCCCGGTCCGGACCGACCCTTGACGAACTCGTTCCCGCGGCCCACCATCCGGGGTCCGAGCAGCGGGCCGGGGGCCGCCATGTTCATCGTCGCCCTGATCGTCGGCGTCGCCATCCTCGCCGGGTACGTGACCGGGGGGAGGCTCGCCGGGCTGAGCAGGATCCATCCCCGGTGGTGGGGCCTGGCCTTCGCCGGCCTGGCCCTGCAGAGCGCGCCGCTCCCCGGCGGCCTGGATCGACGGGTGGGCGCCGTGATCCTGCTCGGGTCCTACGGGCTGCTGCTGACCTTCGCGCTGCTGAACCGGAGGTTCCCGGGTTCGCCCCTGCTGATCGGGGGCCTGGCGCTGAACCTCGCCGTGATCGGCGTGAACGGGGGCATGCCGGTGAGCGAGGATGCCTTGCTCGCCTCGGGTCAGGGACGCGCCGTGACGCTCCTCCGCGGGTCGGAGAGCTCGAAGCACCACCTCATGCGGCCGAGCGATCGCCTCGCGCCGCTGGCCGACGTGATCCCGATCCCTCCGCCGCTCGGGGCCGTGGTGAGCGTGGGAGACATCGTCCTGTACACCGGGGTCGGGTGGTTCGTGTTCTCGGCTACGCGCGGACCCGTTGCTGGGAGGGCTCCTGCGTGGGCCCCGTTCGAGGGGTACCGGGGGAAGCACCGGCCTCGCCGGCCGGCACGGAACCCCCGGGCGATCGAGGTCCTGGCTCGCTCCCTTCCGCCTCGCGGAGCAGGGCCGTGGGGAAACGCACCGTGACGGTCGTCCCCTCGCCGGGCGCGCTCCGGATCTCGTAGGTCCCACCCCCGACCAGCGCTCGCTCCCGCATCATGGCCAACCCGAAGTGCCCCTCGGGCGCCGGTGCCTCGGGGTCGAAGCCCTTGCCATCGTCGCGCAGGACGAGCTCCACGGCCTCCGGCGTCTGCTTCACCGTGACCCAGACGTTGGAGGCTTCGGCGTGCTTCAGCGTGTTCATGACCCCTTCGCGGGCGATGTGGTACAGGAGGAGCGCGATCGGGGCCGGCACGGGGACCTCCGAGATGTCGGTGTGGAACCGGACGTCCGAGTCCCGACCCACCTCTGCGATGAAGCTGTGGATCGCCTCGGCCAGCCCAGCCGGCCCGAGCGGCGAGCGATGCAGGTCCCGGATCAGCGCCCGGATCCGATCCGACGTCTGCTGCTTCGTGTCCTTGATCTGGTCGAGCACTCGAGCAGCGTCCTCCAGCCTCCCGCCCGCGAGGTGTCGCCTGGCCACATCCACCTGGATGGAGAGCCGGAAGAGGAGCTGCGCGAGGTCGTCGTGCAGGTACGCTGCGATCGCAGCGCGTTCATCCTGTCGCTCCTCCGCCATCCTCGTGGAGAGCGTCCTGAGGACCTGCTCCCGATCCTGGAGCTCCCGATGCGCCTCCTCGAGCGCCTGACTTCGGAAGAACATCTGCCGCGCGAAAAGCAAGGG
>DATLZP010000188.1:0-4097 GCA_035573935.1 Actinomycetota bacterium | reverse complement strand
TCGGGGTGCCCGGCCACCGCCCGGAGCAGCCAGTCCCGCCAGGCGATGGCCTCGTCCCGGTAGCCGCCCAGCATCAGCGCGTAGAGGGTGAAGGTGGCGTCCCGGACCCAGCAGAGGCGGTAGTCCCAGTTCCGGACGCCGCCCGGCTCCTCCGGCAGCGAGGTGGTCGGCGCCGCGACGATCCCTCCCGTCGGCCGGTACGTGAGGGCCTTCAGCGTGATCAGCGAGCGGACCACGGCCTCCCGCCACGGGCCCCGGAACGTGCAGCGCTCGGCCCAGCGCCGCCACCAGCGCTCCGTCTCCTCGACGGTCCGCACGGGGTCCACGGCCGGCGGGGGGGACCGGTGCGACTCCCGCCAGGCGAGGGAGAACGCGACCCGCTCCCCCGCCCCGACCTGGAAGTCCGCCACCGTGGCGAGGTCCCGCCCCCGCATCGGGACGTCGGCACGCACCGCCACCGCGTCGGGGCCGCCCACCGCCCAGAGCGCGTCGCCCGTCCGCCGCACCCAGGGCACGATGGAGCCGTAGTCGAACCGGATGACGAGCTCCATCCGCATGGCGACGCGTCCCCGCACCCCCTCCACGAGCCGGACCAGGGTCGGGTCGCCGGCCCGGGGCGGCATGCAGTCCACGAGGCGGACGGCCCCCTCCGGGGTGTGGAACGTGGTCTCCAGCACGAGCGTCTCGTCCCGGTACCGCCGCTCGACCCGGCGCACCTCGCCCGGGGGAGCGATCGCCCAGCGCCCGTGGGCGGGCGTCCCGAGGAGGGCGGCGAAGCACGCCCCGGAGTCGAACCGCGGCAGGCACAGCCAATCGATCGAGCCGTCCCGGGAGACCAGGGCGGCCGTGTGGAGGTCGCCGATCAGCGCGTGATCCTCGATCCGTCCAGCCATCCAGCCTCGCAGCGATCGGGCCGGCCCCCCCGTCCCCGCCGGAGCCGTGCCATCCTCATCGTGCCGCGGCCGCGGCATCAAGGCCCATCGTGACCCGGCACGGTTGACGTCCGCCCTCCCGGCTGGGACCTTCGACCGGTGGACGCCATCCGGGTGGAGGGGCTGCGGAAGGCGTTCGGGGACGTCGTCGCCCTGGCCGGGATCGACTTCGAGGTCGCGGAGGGGAGCGTCTTCGGGCTCCTCGGGCCGAACGGCGCCGGCAAGACGACGGCGGTCCGCGTCCTGGCCACCGTGCTCCGACCGGACGGCGGCCGGGCCGAGGTCCTCGGGCGGGACGTGGTCCGCCGGCCCGACGCCGTGCGGCGCCTGATCGGCCTGGCCGGGCAGAACGCCGCCGTGGACCCGAACCTCACCGGCCGGGAGAACCTCCGGATGATCGGGCTCCTGGCCCAGCTCCCCCGCCGGGAGGTGCTCCCCCGGGCCGACGAGCTGCTCCACCGGTTCGACCTCGTGGCCGCGGCGGACCGGCCGCTCCGGACCTACTCGGGCGGGATGCGCCGCCGGCTGGACGTGGCCGCGTCGCTGATGCGGCGCCCCCCGGTGCTCTTCCTGGACGAGCCCACGACCGGCCTCGACCCCTCCAGCCGGAACGACCTGTGGGAGATGATCCGCGAGCTGGTCGGGGAGGGGGCCACCGTCCTGCTCACCACCCAGTACCTGGAGGAGGCCGACCGTCTGGCCCACCGGGTCGCGGTGGTCGACCACGGCAGGGTGATCGCCAACGACACCCCGGATCGCCTGAAGGGCCAGCTGGGGAACACGGTCGTGGAGATGGAGCTCCGGGGAGACGGGCGGGCGGAACGGGCCCTGTCGGTGATCGAGGGCCGCCCGGTGGGTCGGGTGGAGCGGGAGGGCGAGCGGATCCGCATCACCTCGGATCGGGGCGCGCGGGTGCTGATCGAGGTCCTCCGGTCGCTGGACGCCAGCGGCCTGGAGCCGGACTCGCTCACGGTGCGCGAGCCGAGCCTGGACGACGTGTTCCTGGCGCTCACCGGCCGGCACGCGGAAGCGGACGGCGGCGGGGACGATGCGGGGAGCGCCCCCGGGGAGGGACCGCGGTGACCGCTCCCTCCGTCCCCGTGCGGGTGACGATCTCGCCGGACCACCGGGTCCCCCTCGGCGCGGTCCGGGACACGCTCGCCATCGCCCAGCGCAACCTCATCGCGTACCGGCGCGTGCCGCAGCTCCTCGTGTTCTCCACGATCCAGCCCGTGCTCTTCGTCCTCCTCTGGCGCTACGTCTTCGGCGGTGCCATCCGCCTCCCCGGCCGGATCCCGTACGTCGACTTCCTGATGCCCGGGATCTTCGTGCAGACCGTGGTGTTCGGGGCCATCGCCACGGCCATCGGCCTGGCCACCGACCTGAAGAGCGGGCTGATGGAGCGCTTCCACGCGCTGCCGATGGCCCGATCGGCCGTGCTCACGGGGCGGACCATCGCCGATCTGGCCCGCAACGTGTTCGTGGTGATCCTGATGATGGTCGTGGGCTACCTGATCGGGTGGCGGATCCACACGAACGCGGTGAGCCTCCTGGGGGCGGGCCTCCTGATCCTGCTGTTCGGGTACGCGATGTCCTGGCTCTTCGCCGTGGTGGGCCTGGCGGTCGGGGACCCCGAGACGGCCCAGGCGGCGGCGTTCCCCGTCCTCGCTCCCCTGGTGTTCGCCTCCTCGGCCTTCGTCCCCGAGGCGTCGATGCCGGGGTGGCTCCAGGTGTTCGCCCGGCACCAGCCCGTGTCGGTCGTGTCGTCCGCGGTCCGCGCGCTCACCCTGGGCGGGCCCACCGCGTCCGATGTGGCGCAGGCCGTCGCCTGGTGCGTGGGGATCCTGGCCGTCTCCGCGCCCCTCGCGGTCCGCCTGTTCCGCCGGGCCGTCTAGCCCGACCCGACCGCTCCCCCACCCCGCCCACCGGAGGGCGCTAGCGCCGGAGGAGGCGACGCAGGCCGGAGCCCCGGAGGAGCTGCACGCCGGCCAGGACGAGGAGCGCCCATCCCAGCGCCGCCCGGACGTCCCGCTCGTCGAAGCGCGTCCGCCGGGAGATGGGACCGGCCGCCCACCCGGCCACCCGGCCGGTCCACCCGGTGAGGCCCCGCTCCCCGATGCCCCGGAGGTCCATCAGTCCCCCGGCACGATCAGGGCCACGATGGCCCAGATCACGAGGATCACCCCGATCACGATCCCCAGGATCAGCCATCCGACCGCGCCTCGCTCCTGGCGGAGGCGCTGGACCTCCGGCCGGCCGAGCAGGGCGCTCACGATCGACGTCATCATCCTTCCTCCCTCCCTCGCCTTCCCCAGGGTTCCTTCCCCTCCCGGCCCTCCTCCACTCGACCCCCTCCCCGCCGCCGGCGCTGCGGGTGGGCGCCGGAGGGCCGGCCGGGGTATGACAGCGCCGTGCCGACGAACGCCGACCTCGCCGAGCTCCTCCGCCTGGAGGCTGCCTCCGCGGGCGGCCACCGGGCTCGGGCCCTCCGGAGGGCCGCCCGGGCCGCGATGACGGCCTGGCCCGAGGAGGCGGTGCTCCTCGCCGCCCGCGACGACCGTTCGCTGCTCGAGCTGGCCGGGGTGGGGCCCTGGATCGCGGAGCGCCTCCGGGCCTGGCTCGACGACCCTCCCCCCGTCCCGCCGCCCGACGAGACCCGCCGCGACTTCCTCACGCTCTCCCGGGCCCTGTCCGTGGTCGGCGGCGAGCCCGGGTGGCTGGGCGGGGTGCGGGGCGACCTCCAGGTCCACACGACGTACAGCGACGGCGCCGCGTCGATCCGGGGGATGGTGGCCGCGGCGCGGGAGCGGGGCTACGCGTACCTGGCCGTCACCGACCACTCCGGGAGCCTGCGCGTGGCCCGGGGGATGGATCCGGAGCGGCTCCGGGAGCAGCACGCGGAGATCCAGGCCCTGAACGAGGAGCTCGCCCCGGAGGGCTTCCGCGTCCTCCGGGGCATCGAGCTCGACGTGTTCCCCGACGGCTCCCTCGACATGACGCCGGACGACCTGGCACCGCTCGAGGTCGTCCTGGGGGCCTTCCACACCGGGCTGCGGGAGCCACACGATCAGACCGAGCGGTGCCTCCGGGCGCTCCGTCACCCCCGGGTCGACGTGCTGGCGCACCCCAGGGGCCGGAGGTACGACCGCCGGGTGGGGATCCGGG
>DATLZP010000187.1:0-12779 GCA_035573935.1 Actinomycetota bacterium | reverse complement strand
GCCCCACCGCCGTGCGCACCTCGTGTCCGCCGAGGGGGGCCCGGAGGAGCCGGAAGTGCCCCACGGCCCGGGCCGCCGGCACCGTGAGCAGGTAGCCGCGGGGGACCCGCAGCAGGAACCGCTCCACCTCTCCCTCCTCCTCCCCGGCCAGCGCCGCCCGCACCTCCTCCGCCCGCAGCGCGAGCCGCTCGGCGATCTCCGGACCCATCTCCCCCCGCTCCAGCACGTGCTGGACCTTGGCCACGAGCTCCCGGACCAGGGCCTGGCGCCAGGGGGTCCAGGCGGCCGGGCCCGTGGCCCGGGCGTCGGCCACCGTCAGGAGGTAGAGGGCGGCCAGGCGCCCCGGATCGCCCACGGTCGCCGCCACGTCGAGGATCAGGTCGTCGTCCTCCAGGTCCCGCCGGGTCGCGGTGTCGGCGAGGAGCAGGTGGTGCTCCACCAGGAACAGCGCGAGGTCCCGGGTGGCCGACGGGAGCCCCATCCGATCGAGGGCCGCCCGGGCCTGGCGGGCCCCCACCGCCACGTGCCCCGGCTCCCCGATCTTCCCCACGTCGTGGAGGAGCGCCCCGAGCAGGTACCCGGCCCGGTCCGGCACGAGGGATCGGGCCTCCCGGGCCACCCGGTCCTCGTCCTCCGCCCCGTCCAGGATCCGGGCCGCGGTGGCCAGCGTCTCGAGCAGGTGCACGTCGACCGGTGAACGGTGATAGGGATCGCGCTGGGGGCGGCACCGGACGGGCGCCCACTCCGGCAGGTAGCGGACCAGGAGGCCCAACCGGTCGAGCCCGTCGAGGGCAGCGGCGGCCTCCTCCCCCACGCGCAGCAGGTCGAGGAAGGCGTCCCGGGTCGGCTCGTCCCAGGCCACGGGGTCCGGGATCCCGGCCCCCTCCGCCGCGTCCAGGAGCCGGGGGCTGGGCCGCTCCCCCGATCGGGCCAGGCGGGCGAAGGCCCGGAGGACGCCGGCCGGCGTCGGCTCGAGCTGCACGACGGCCCGGCGCCGGCCCGCCAGGAACCGCTCCAGCGCCGACGCGCTCGCGTGCTCCACCTGCCGTCCGTGCTCCAGGATCGCCCGGAGGAGCCCGTCGGGCGCGGTGAGCCCGGGCTCGTCGCGGAAGCCCATCTCCCGGGCCGCCCCCGGCTGGTGCTCGAGCAGGAGCCGGTCGGTCCGCCTCCCGGTCTCCAGGTGCAGGACGCTCCGGGCCCGCGTCAGGAACTCCTCGGCCTCGTCCAGGGCCCGGAGCTCGCCCTCCCGGAGGAGCCCGTAGCCGACGAGCGCCTCGGGGGGCCCGTCGAGGGCCACCCGGGCCAGCCAGCCGATGGCGTGGACGTCGCGGAGCCCGCCCCGTCCCTCCTTCAGGTCGGGCTCGAGGAGGCGGGAGACCGCCCCGTAGCGCTCCGCACGCTCCCCGGCCGCCTCCCGCAGCCGGGCGGCGAACCCCCGGGGATCCTCCCGGAGCCAGCCCAGGACCAGCCGCAGCGCCTGCTCGAGGACGCCCGCGTCCCCGGCGATGCGCCGGGCGCCGAGCATCGCCGTGGCGTTCTCCAGGCGTCCGGCGGCGAAGGCCAGGCACTCCTCGGGGGTCCGCACGGCGTGCCCCACCGCTACCCCGGCGTCCCAGAGCGGGTAGAGCAGGCGTTCGGCCACCCCCCGGACCTCCCCCGGCGCGCCGCCCTCGTGCACGAGGAGGAGATCCACGTCGGAGCGGGGGGCCAACGCCCCCCGCCCGTACCCGCCCAGCGCGGCCAGGGCCACGCCGGGGGGCGGTGCCGCGTCGTCGAACAGGCCGCGCACGCAGCGGTCCACGATCCCCGCCCGGTGGCGGGCCGACCACCGACCGTGGTGCCCCGGCGAGTACGCCCGGTCCAGCGCGGTGAGCTCCTCGAGGAGCCGGACGACCGGGTCGGGGCGCTCCGCTGCCACGCCCGGAGGCTACAGGGCGTCCGGGCCGCGCTCCCCGGTCCGGATCCGGAGGACCTGCTCCACGGGGAGGACCCAGATCTTCCCGTCGCCGATCTTCCCGGTGCGCGCGGCCTTGGTGATGGCGTCCACGACGCCCTGGGCGTCGGCGTCGTCCACCAGGACCTCGACCCTGACCTTGGGCACGAAGTCCACCTGGTACTCCGCCCCCCGGTAGACCTCCGTGTGCCCCCGCTGCCGCCCGAAGCCCTCCACGTCGCTCGTGGTGAGGCCCTGGACCCCGACGTCGCGGAGGGCCTCCTTCACGTCGTCGAGCTTGTGCGGCTTGATCACCGCGACGACGAGCTTCATCGCGCCCCCCGGGCCGCTAGCCGGCCGCGGCCTTCTTCCTCGTGGCCCGCTTCTTGGCCGGCGGCTTCTCCTTCTCCTTCTGCTTGGCCGCCTCCACCGAGGCCTTCAGGGCGGCCATCAGGTCCACCACCTTCTGCGGGGCCTCGGCCTCCTCCGCCACGGTGATCTCCTCGCCGGCCACCTTCCGCTCGACGATCTCGAGGAGCTTTTCCCGGTACTCGTCGCGGTACGCCTCGGGGTCGAAGGGGCCGGAGAGGCTCTCGATCAGCTGCCGGGCCATCTCGACCTCCTGGGGCCGGACCTCCGCGTCGACGTCGACGCCCTCCGCCTCCCGGATCTCGTCCGGCCAGAACATCGTCTCCAGGACGAACGCCCGGTCCTTGAAGCGGAGCGCGGCCAGGTGCTCCTTGTCGCGGAAGCTGACCTTGGCGATCCCCACCTTCCCGTCGCGGGACATCGCCTCCCGGAGCAGCACGTAGGCCTTGGCCCCGACCTCCTCCGGCACGAGGTAGTAGGACTTCTTGAAGTAGATGGGGTCGATCTCCTCGAGATCGACGAACCGCTCGATGTCGATGGCGCGGGAGCTCTCGACCGGCACCGCGTCGAGCTCCTCGTCGGTCAGGGTCACGTAGCGGTCCTTCTCGTACTCGTACCCCTTCACGATCTCGTCGTAGGGCACCTCCTCGCCGCAGACCGAGCAGACCCGCTTGTAGCGGATCCGCCCGTCGTCCTTCGCGTGGAGCTGGTTGAACCGGAGGGACCGCTCCTCCGTGGCCGGGTACACGGCGACCGGGATCGTGACCAGGCCGAAGGAGATGGCCCCCTTCCACATCGCTCTGGGCATGGCGTCCTCCGGGGAAGTTCGTCCCCCGCCCCGACGGCGGGGCCTCCTATCCTACCCCCGTCTACCATCTCCCCAGATGCCCAGGCGGAGGAAACGCACGGGGGGCGCTCCGTTCACCGTGGACCTCCCCCGTCCGTTGGAGGCCGAGCGGCGGGGGGACGCGTGGTGGGTCGAGGCGGCGGGGCGGGAGCTCCGGCTGTCGAACCTGGACAAGGTGTTCTGGCCGGACGAGGGCTACACGAAGGGGGACCTCCTCGCGTACTACGCGAACGCGGCCGACCTGATCCTGCCCTACCTGCGGGGCCGGCCGCTCACGATGAAGCGGATGCCCGACGGGATCCGAGGCGACTACTTCTACGAGAAGTCGGCCCCCTCGCACACGCCGGGGTGGATGCCCCGGTGCCCGACCCCGAGCGAGGACAGCAAGGACGGCGTGATCGACTACCTGATGGTGGAGGACCTCGCCCACCTCCTGTTCGTGGTCAACCTGGGGTGCATCGAGCTCCACCCCCTCCATTCCCGGTGCGGCAGCCAGGGGAGCCCCGATTACCTGTTCTTCGACCTCGACCCGTTCGAGCCGATCACGTTCGACGACGTGCTCACGGTGGCCCGCCACGTGCGGGTGGCGCTGGACCGGCTGGGCCTGACCGGCTACCCGAAGACGAGCGGCGCCACCGGGATGCAGATCTACGTCCCGCTCGTCCCGGGGTTCACGTACGCGGAGGCCCGGGAGCTCGTGGGGCGGGTGGGCCGGCTGATCCAGGGCGCGGATCCGGACCGCGTGACGATGGCGTGGGAGGTGCGGCGGCGGGGGGGGAAGGTCTTCATCGACCACAACATGAACCGGGAGGGCGCGAACATCGCCGCGGTCTACTCGCTCCGGCCCGAGCCCGGCGCCACCGTCTCGACGCCGCTCACCTGGGAGGAGGTGGAGGAGGGGGGGTTCACGCCCCGCGACTTCCGGATCGACAACGTCTTCCCGCGGTTCGCCCGGGTCGGCGACCTCTTCCGGGGCGTGCTGGAGCAGCCGCAGGACGTCTCCGCCGCCCTGGCCGCGCTGGGGATCGAGCGGGACGCCGGGCCGGAGGGTGCGGGGCGGACCGGCTCCAGGAGCGAGGAGGTGATCGCCCGTTCCCGCGACCCCAAGCTCCGCGCCTACCTCGACAAGCGGGACTTCGCCGGGACGCCGGAGCCGGCGCCGGGCGCCTCGGCCGGCACGGGGAACTCCTTCGTGATCCAGAAGCACCGGGCCACGCGCCTCCACTACGACCTCCGCCTGGAGCGGGACGGCGTGCTCGTGTCGTGGGCCGTCCCCCGGGGCCTGCCGATCCGCCCCGGGGACCGGCGGCTGGCCGTCCAGACCGAGGACCACCCGCTCGAGTACGGCTCGTTCCAGGGCACGATCCCGAAGGGCCACTACGGGGCCGGCGAGGTGCGGATCTTCGACGCCGGCAGCTACGAGCCCGTGGAATGGACCGAGGGCAAGGTCACGTTCCGGCTCCGGGGCCGGCGCTACCCGGGGCTCGAGTACCACCTGGTGAAGACCCGGACCGACTGGCTCGTCTTCCTGGGCAGCCGGCAGGAGGCGCCGCTCGTGGCCGAGCCGCCCGCCCTCTCCCCGATGCTCGCCGAGCCCGGGGGGGAGCCGTTCGACGACCCGTCCTGGCGGTTCGAGCCGAAGCTCGATGGGATCCGGGCCCTCGCCTCCCTCTCCACCGACGCCACCCGGCTCGTGTCGCGGACGGGACGGGAGCTCACGAAGCAGTACCCGGAGCTCGACGACCTCCACGCGCTGGTGGACCAGGTGAACGCGGTGCTGGACGGGGAGATCGTGGCCGTGGACGAGGCCGGCCGCACGTCGTTCGAGCTGCTCCAGGAGCGGATGAACCTGGCGAACGAGCGGGAGATCCAGCGGGCCCGGACCAAGATCCCCGTCCGCTACGTCGCCTTCGACCTCCTGTTCCTCGACGGCCGCGACCTGACGGGCGCCCCGCTCGAGGAGCGGCGGGAGGCGCTGGAGCGGGTGGTCGAGGTCGATCCCGGGCGCCTGGAGATCGTGATCTACGAGGACGGGGCGGGCCGGGCCTTCGTCGAGGCCGCTCGGGGGGTGGGCCTGGAGGGGGTGGTGGCCAAGCGGAAGGGGAGCCCCTACCGGCCGGGTCGACGGACGTACGACTGGCGGAAGATCAAGCTGCTGAACCGCCAGGACTGCGTCATCCTGGGCTGGACCCCGGGGCAGGGGGGCCGGTCCGGCACGCTCGGGGCCCTCCTCCTCGGCGCCTACGTGGACGGCGACCTCCGATGGGTGGGACAGGTCGGCACCGGCTTCACCGACGCCACCCTCCGCCGGCTGATGGAGGAGCTCCGACCGTTGGAGCGGGATACCCCGCCGGTGGCGGACGCCGAGCTGGCCCGGGTCAAGGGGGCCCGGTTCGTGGAGCCGGAGCTGGTCTGCGAGGTGGAATACCTCCAGCTCACGAGGAAGGCCCTGAAGATGCGGGCCCCCTCCTTCAAGGGCCTCCGCCCGGACAAGCTCCCCGAGGACTGCCGGCTGGAGCCCCCCGCCCGCGACGGTTGACGGCTGGCGGCCCTCCGCGGGAGGGGGTCAGAACGGCTCGAAGCCGGCCCGGACCAGGAGGGCCCGGACCTCCCGCTCGTCCATCCCCCGCTCCACGAGCTCCCGGTACAGCCGGATGGCGCCGAGCGAGCGCCCGCAGCGGGGGCAGAAGGCGAAGTGGTCCTCGAGGGGCGTCTCGCACCAGGGGCAGCGGGTGACCTCGATCCGCCGGTCGGGCTCGAGGCCCGTGTCGGCCAGGGCGTCCACGTAGCCCTTGCCGTAGTCCCACTGGATGTACTCCTCCTCCCGCACCTCGAAGGCCGGCTCGTGCATCCGGGGCTCGCCGGTGTCGAGCATGTGCTCGAGGTTCTCCCGGAGGAGGTCCCACTCGTAGTAGTGGTTCGAGCCGCAGTCCGGGCAGGCGATCACCACGCCCTTCACACCCTGCTGGCCGAAGACCTCCCGCATCGCCTGGAGGTCCTCCAGGTCGGCCCGGATGTTCTCCCGCTCCTCGGGATCGAGCTCGGAGGACGACCCGTCGTCGTCGTCGGGCTCGTGGCGCTCGTCGTGCTCCATCACGTCTCGTCCCCGTCCGTCAGGGTGAAGGCCCGGAAGCCCTCCGCGTACGCCATCCCCGCCTTCGCCCCCAGCTCCGCCGCCCGCTTGCGCACCCAGCCCTCGACGTCGTCGCCCTCGTGCCACTGGGAGGCGTGGCAGGCCAGGGCCCGGAGCTTCAGGTCGAGCGTCTCCTCGATGTCCACGAACGTATCGGGTTCCTCGGTGGACAGCCAGAGCCGCGGCACCTCGTACGGCTCGAACCCCTCCTCCAGGAGCTCCGGGAACTGGGGCCGGGTCGGCGCGTCCGGCATCACCGCGCAGAGCGCGAGCTCCCCCACGATCCGGTGGTCCCGGTGGTTGATGTAGGTCGAGCCGTACCACAGCCGCGAGGGGTCGGGGGCCAGGATCACCTCGGGCCGGAGCCGGCGGACCTCCCGGGCCACGTCCCGGCGGGCCTCCCGGGTGACCTCCAGCCCCCCGTCCGGGTAGCCCAGGAACGTCACGCTGGCCACGCCGAGGACCTCCGCCGCGGCCCGCTGCTCCCGCTCCCGGATGGGGCGGAGGCGCTCCCGGGTCATCCCCGGCTCGTTCGAGCCGGCGGAGCCGTCGGTCACGCACACGTAGTGGACCTCGGTGCCCTCCCGGGCCCACCGGGCCACGGTCCCCCCGAACATGAACTCGGCGTCGTCGGGGTGGGCGAAGAGCGCGAGCGCTGAGGAGAACGCCATCCGTGGGAAGCGTACCGGAACCCGGCGGATCCACCTCGCCGGCCCCCGCTCAGCGGGGGACGACCGTCATGGGGAGCCCGCCCCGGGGCCGGAGCGTGACCACGGGCTGCAGCGCCACGGCCCGCCCGGGCACGGGCCGGAGCCGGACCCGCTGGCCCAGGGCGGCCAGGACGAGCACGGCCTCCATCCAGGCGAACGGCTCCCCCACGCACATCCGGGGCCCCGCCCCGAACGGCAGGTAGGCCAGCCGGGGCCGCGCCGGCGCCTCCTCCTCCCAGCGCCCGGGGCGGAAGGCCTCGGGCCGGTCCCACCACCGCGGGTCCCGGTGGAGCAGGTAGGGGGAGACGACCACGACGGTCCCGGCGGGCAGGAGGTGGCCGCCGATCCGCACGTCCTCCAGCGCCCGGCGGCCCATCGCCCAGGCCGGCGGGTAGAGCCGCATCGCCTCCCGGACCACGCGCTCGGCCAGCCGGAGGCGCGGCAGGTCGTCCGGGGCGGGGGGCCGGCCGCCCAGGACCTCGTCCAGCTCGGCGTGGAGCCGGGCCTCCACCTCGGGGTGCTCCCCGAGCAGGTACCAGGTCCAGGTGAGGGCCACGGCGGTGGTCTCGTGGCCGGCCAGGAACAGCGTCAGGGCCTCGTCGCGGACCTGCCGGTCCGTCATCCCGGGCAGGCCCTCCTCCTCGGCCGCGATGAGCCGGGAGAGGAGGTCGTCCCCGGTCGCCCCGGCGGCCCGCCGCTCGGCGATCATCCGCCGCACCGTCCGGTCCAGCAGCTCCCGGGTGGCCTGGAACCGACGGGTGGCCGGCAGGGGGAGGCGGACCGAGAGGGGGAAGAGCGGGGAGAAGATCCGGCCGAACTGGGCGAGCTGGGCGGAGAGGGCCCGGCCGATGGCCCGGGCCTCGTCCTGCTCGACGTCGGCGGCGAAGAGGGCCTCGGCCACCACGCCGAGCGCCAGGCGGGCCATCTCGGCGTGGACGTCCACCTCGGCGCCCGGCCTCCAGCGCTGGGCGGTCCGCTCGGCGTGCGCCACCATGGCGTCGGCGTAGCGGCGCAGGCGCTCCGGGCGGAACAGCGGCTGGATCAGCCGCCGCTGCTGGCGGTGGAACTCGCCCTCGCTCGTGAGCAGGCTCTCCCCGAGCAGCAGCTTCGCGGCCTGCATCGTGGGGCCCTTCATGAAGCGTCGGTGCTCCGCCACCAGCACCTCGTGGACCGCGTCCGGGTGGTTCACCAGCCAGGCCTCGAAGCGGGCCAGGGGCACCCGCACCACGTCCCCCAGGGCCGCCGCCCGACGCAGCAGCCCGAGGGGATCGCGCCGCCAGGCCCGGAGGGCCCCCACCGGTCCCAGCCGCAGGACGGGCGGCCCACCCGGGGGCGCCGCGGCGGCCGAGCGCACGGCTACCCCTCCGCGAAGCGGAAGACCCGGCTGGCCAGCAGGTACGTGACGACGGCCCAGACCGCGAGCTCCAGCAGCTGCCGCCCCGTCGCCGTGATCGAGGCCCCGTCGAGCGAGACCATCCGCATCGCCTCGAGGAGCGGGGTGAGCGGCAGGTAGCGCACGACGGTCTGCATGAAGGCCGGCAGCGTGTCCACCGGGAAGAACACGCCCGACAGGAACATCATCGGCAGGGCCACGACGTTCCCGATCCCCGCGGCGGCGTCCGGGTTCGGGGCCCGCCCGGCCACGATGAAGCCGATGTTCAGGAACACGAGGTTGCCGGCGGCGGCCAGCGCGAACAGCCACAGCACGTTGCCGAAGATCTCCGCCCCGAACAGGAACACCCCGGTCGCCGTGATCAACGCCGCCTGGGCCAGGGCCAGCAGGAGGCGGGCCCCCACCTGGGCCGTGAGGAACCGCCAGGGCGGGAGGGGGGTGGCCAGGATCCGGCGGAGGATCCGCTGCTCCCGGAAGCGGGCCACGGCCACGCCCATCCCCACGATCGAGAAGTTCATCACCCCCATCGCCACGAGGCCGGGGAGCAGGAAGTCGTAGTAGTCGATCGAGCGGCCGGCCACGCCGTGGGCCCGCACGGAGAGCGGCGGCCGCTCCACGCCCGACAGGCGGAGGTTCACCTGGCCCACGATCCGCTCGATCGCGGAGAGGGCGAACGAGTTCACCTCCACGTTCGTCCGGTCGTACAGCACGTCCAGGTCCACCTCGCCCCCGGTCGCCGACGGCAGCGCCGGCGGCACGACGACGACCACGTCGGCCTCCCCGTCCTCGAGCCGGGCCCGGGCCGTCGCCTCGCTCGCCGCGTCGGTCACCACGAACGACTCGATCTCGGCCAGCCCGGACCGGAGCGCCCGGTGCAGGGGGGCGGATCGCTCCCCCACCAGCTCGATCCGGACCTCCGGGGCCCGCTCGAAGTCGAACAGCCCGAACACGACGGCGAAGATCACCGGGAAGGCCAGCGCCCAGAACATCGCCTGCCGGTCCCGGTAGAGCATCTTCACGCTGGCCACGAAGAGCTTCCCGGTCGTCCGCATCCCCCTCACTCCCGCAGCCGGTGCCCGGTGAGCGACAGGAAGACGTCCTCCAGCGTCGCCGGCACGACCTGCACGTCGTCGATGGGGATCCCCCGGGCCTCGGCCCACTCCAGGAACGCCGGGAGCGTGACCTGGGCCCGCTCGACGGAGAGCTCGTGGTCGAACCCCCCGGCCTCGGCCGGGCCCACCTCCACCACCCCGGGGAGGCCCTTCAGCTCCCCGGGGTCGATCTCCTGCCGCGTGGCGAAGAGGATCCGGTACGCGGTGGGCAACGTGTGGATCAGCCCCAGGGGGGAGTCGATGGCCCGGATCCGTCCCTGGTCGATGATGGCCACCCGGTCGCACAGGACCTGGGCCTCCTCCATGTAGTGGGTGGTGAGGACCACGGTCTTCCCCTCCGCGTGGACCAGGCGGACGATGTCCCAGAGGTTGCGGCGGGCCTGCGGGTCGAGGCCGGTCGTGGGCTCGTCCAGGAACACGACCTCCGGGTCGTTCACCAGGGCGGCCACGATCGAGAACCGCTGCTGCTGGCCGCCGGACAGCTCGCGGACCAGCGCCCTGCGCTTCTCGAGCAGGCCCACCTTCTCGAGCAGCTCGGCGGGGGGCACCGCCCGCGGGTAGAACGAGCCGAATAGGTCGAGGATCTCCTCCAGCGTGAGCTCCGGGAAGTACGCGCCGGCCTGGAGCTGCACGCCGATCCGGGCCTTCATCGCCTCCCGGTCCCGGACGGAATCCAGGCCGAGCACCCGGGTCGTCCCCTCCGTGGGGTCCTGGAGCCCCTCGATGATCTCGAGCGTCGTGGTCTTCCCCGCACCGTTCGGGCCGAGGAAGCCGAACACCTCCCCCCGGTGGACCCCGAACGAGACGTGGTCCACGGCGGTGAGGCTCTCCCCGCCCGGGGCGGGGAACACCTTCACCAGGTCCCGGACCTCGACCGCCGGGTCCTGGCTCACCGTCCCGCCCCCCGCGCGGCCGCCGCCCCGGCCCGGGCCGGTCGCCCCCCCGTCCGCCGGGCCCGGCGGCGGAGCTCCCGCATGACCTCCTCCTCCCAGGCCAGGCGGGCCCGGACGTGGGCCAGGCCGTTGCGCAGCGTGAGGTAGGGGAAGAGGAGGTCCTCCCGGCCCGCGATCCGCCGCTCCAGCTGCTCGAACTCGGCCAGGAGGCGGAGCGTCTCCTCCCGCCACCGCTCGACCAGGTCCGCGAGCGTGGCGGGCTCGACGAGGTGGCCGAAGAACACCTTGAGCAGCCCGGGCGACTTGATCACCTCGGGCTCGCGCCGGGGGTCCGCCAGCCACGCCCGGAGGGCCCGCTCCCCCTCCGGGGTGATCCGGTACAGCCGCTTGTCGGGCCGGTTCGCCTGCTCCACCTCGCGTTCGGTGGCGTAGCCCTCGGCCACCAGCCGGCGGAGCTCGGCGTACACCTGGCTCTTGGCCGGGCTCCAGAAGTGCCCCACGCTCTCCTCGGCCAGCTTCAGCAGGTCGTACCCCGACATCTCGCCGAACGTGAGGAGGCCCAGGACGGCGTAGGCCGTCGTCGGCAGCCTCCGGTCCCCCTCCCCCACGGAGCCCCCTTCCGCGTCGGGCGGCGCCCGCTCCCGTTCCGGTCAGAACTAGTTCTCTTCGAACTAGTGCGGCCCGCACCATACGGCGCGCCGTCCCGCACGTCAACCCGGACGTGCTATCGTGCGGTCGAGGGTTCCGCATCGCCAGCAGGTCGAGCAGGTCCCTCACGCCGGCGTGCGAGCGCGCCGGGGGCCGACGGACGGGGTCCGCTCACGTCCGGGACGGCCAGGGAAGGAGGGATCGCTGTGGCGACCGGAACGGTGAAGTGGTTCAGCCCCGAGAAGGGGTACGGGTTCATCTCCCAGGAGAACGGTCCCGACGTGTTCGTGCACTTCAGCGCGATCGCGGGCGAGGGCTACCGGAACCTGGAGGAGGGCCAGCAGGTCGAGTTCGAGGTGACGCAGGGCCAGAAGGGCCCGCAGGCCGCGAACGTGCGTCCCATCTAGGGAGCGACCGCCTGATCGAGGAGGGTCCGCCGCGCGGCGGACCCTCCGGCGTCCCCGGGTACGCTTGCCGCATGCGCGTCCCCGACGGGTACGACCTGCGGGCTCCCCGCCCGGATGAGCTGGACGCCGTGGCCGCCGTGCTGGCCGCCGCCGACCGCAACGACGCCGGCGAGCCGGCCCTCGACGCGGACTTCCTCCGGGACGCCTGGAGCCGCCCGGGGTTCGTCCTGGCCCGCGACGCCTGGGTGGCCGTGGATGGCGAGGGGAGCATCGCGGGGTACGCCGAGGCCGCGCTGGAGGAACCCGACCTCGTCGAGTCCTGGGGCGCGGTCCACCCGGATCACCGGGGGCGGGGGATCGGCTCCGCCCTGCTCGACCGGATCGAGTCCCGGGCCGCCGAGATGCTCGCCGGGGTCCCCGCCCCCCGGTTCCGCCACGCGATCGGGGGCGGCGACGAGGCGGCGGCGGCGATGCTCCGGGCCCGCGGCCTCCGTGCCGTCCGCACCTTCTGGCACATGCGCATCGACCTCACCGGGCCGATCCACCCCGGGGCCGCGCCGGACGGCATCGAGCTCCGAGCCGTCCGCCCGGATCGCGACCTCCCCGCGGTGCACGCGGTCCTGGAGGACGCGTTCGCCGACGACCGGGGGTACCACCCCACCGAGCTCGAGCGGTGGATCGACGAACACGTGCGGAGCCCGAGCCACGACCCGACGCTCTGGCTGCTGGCCGAGGAGCGCGGCCGGCCGGTGGGGGCCCTCACCGCGGCCCAGGGCCCCTCCCGTGGCTGGGTCCACGAGCTGGGGGTGCGGCGCACCCATCGGGGACGCGGCATCGGGACGGCCCTCCTCCGCCATGCCTTCGCCGGGTTCGCCCGTCGCGGCCTGCGGACCGTGCTCCTGAACGTGGACGCGGAGAACCCCACCGGGGCGACGGCGCTCTACGAGCGCGTGGGGATGCGCGTGACCTGGTGGTGGGAGCTGTGGGAGCGCTCGCCCGGAGGTCGGGGGTGACCGGCTACCGGTCCTCGTCCCGCTCCCGGTAGACGGCCCAGAACTTCCGGACCGGCGACAGGCTCCGCCAGGTGGCCCGCGACCCCTGGGGGGCCACGATCACGTCGCCCGGTCCGGCCCGGAGCACGGTGCCGTCCTCGAGGGTCAGCTCCACCTCGCCCTCCAGGAGGATCGCCATCTCGTGGTACGGCGGCTCCATCGGCCCCTCCTCCGGGGCCCGGCGCCAGAGCCCCACGCTGAACCGCTCGTCCGCGGCCCGGAACAGGACCACCTCCTCGCCGGGGGGCGAGGGGTCGTTCGGCGGGACCGGGATCTCCCGCC
>DATLZP010000186.1:0-3563 GCA_035573935.1 Actinomycetota bacterium | reverse complement strand
ACCTGGAGCGGCGGATCCGGGACGCCGAGCGCCTCCTCCGGGAGGGGCACGGGAAGGACCCGACGGAGGCCCTGGCCGCCCTGACCGAGGAGGACACCGCGGCCTCGCTGGAGCGGCGGGCCGAGCTCGTGCAGCGGCGGCTGGCCCTGCTCGGACGGGTGAACCTCCTGGCCACCGGGGAGCTGGAGCGGCTGGAGGAGCGCCACGACTTCCTCCGGCGGGAGCTGGACGACGTCCGCGCGGCCCGCCGGGACCTCCTGGAGGTGATCCGGCGGATCGACGAGGAGATCACGCAGACGTTCGAGGCCGCGTTCCGGGACGTGGCCGCGGAGTTCGAGCGGATCTTCGCCGACCTGTTCCCCGGCGGGGAGGGGCGGATCTTCCTGACGGATCCGGCGCAGCCCCTCGAGACCGGCCTGGAGATCGAGGCTCGGCCGGGGCGGAAGCGGGTGCGGCGGATCTCGCTCCTGTCCGGCGGGGAGCGGGCCCTCGTCGCGCTGGCGTTCCTGTTCGCCATCTTCCGGGCCCGGCCCTCCCCGTTCTACCTGATGGACGAGGTGGAGCCGGCCCTGGACGATGTGAACCTGGCCCGGTTCCTCCGGCTGATCCGGGGCTTCGCCGCCGACTCCCAGGTCCTGATCGTCACGCACCAGAAGCGGACGATGGAGGTGGCGAACGTCCTCTACGGCGTGTCGATGGGGAAGGACGGCACGTCGAGGGTGCTCTGCCAGCGGATCGACCAGGCCGCGCCGGCGGAGGGCGACGGTCGCCCGACGAGCGGAGCGGGGCCGGTCGGGGTCACCGAGCGGGCGGGCGTCCGCTAGCCTCGAGGGGACCGTGGAGGCCTGGGTCGTCCTCGCCGTCCTCGCCGTCCTCGCCCTGGCCGCCGGCCTGATCGTGGCCCGGCGACGGGGCGGCCCGCCGCGTCGGGTCGTCACCTACGGGCCGGGCACGCGGGAGGCTCCGCCGGCGCCGCCCGCCGTCGGCCTGGGGGGGCGGGTCCGATCCCTCTTCCGGGCCGGGTTCCCGGAGGAGGAGGTCTGGGCCCGACTCGTGCGGGTCCTGCTCGAGGCCGACGTGGGCCCCCGGGCGGCGGCGGCGTTGGTCGAGCGGGTCCGGGCCAGGTGGCGGGACGGCGCCGACCCCGGCGCCCTCCTGTTGGAGGAGGTGGTGGCGCTCCTCGGCCCCGACCAGCCCCTCCACCTGGAGGCCGACGGCCTGCCGGTGCTCCTGGTGGTGGGGGTGAACGGCTCCGGGAAGACGACCACGATCGGCAAGCTCGCCGCCCGGCTGGCCGCCGAGGGTCGGACCGTGAGCCTGGCCGCCGCCGACACGTTCCGGGCCGCGGCCGCCGAGCAGCTCGCGGCGTGGGCGGAGCGGGCCGGCGCGCACCTCGTGGCCCAGCAGCGGGGGGCGGATCCGGGGGCCGTGGCGTTCGACGCGGTGAAGGCGGCCGCGGCCAGGGGCGCCGACGTCCTGATCGTGGATACCGCCGGCCGCCTCCACACGAAGGTCCCCCTGATGGACGAGCTGGCCAAGATCCGCCGCGTGATCGAGAAGGCGGGCGGGACGGTGGCGGAGACGCTGCTCGTCCTCGACGCCACGACCGGGCAGAATGGCGTGGCGCAAGCCCGGTCGTTCACCGAGGCCGTGGACGTGACGGGCGTGGCGCTGGCCAAGCTCGACGGGACGGCCAAGGGGGGGATCGTGCTGGCGGTGCGGGAGGAGCTCGGCGTGCCGGTCAAGCTGGTCGGCACCGGCGAGGGCCCGGGCGACCTCGAGCCGTTCCGGGCCCGACCCTTCGCCGAGCGCCTGGTGAGGGAGGGGAGGGCGTGACCGCCACGATCCTGATCGTCGAGGACCATCCCACGATGCGGGAGGCGATGCGGATGGTCCTGGAGCACGAAGGCTTCGAGATCCGGGAGGCGGCCGACGGCGAGGCCGCGCTGGAGATGGTCCGGGCCGATCCGCCGGATCTCGTCTTCCTCGACCTCAACATCCCCGGCCGGCCCGGGGCCGAGGTGCTGAAGGCCCTGAAGGCCGACCCGGCCACCTCCGCCGTGCGGGTCGTGGTCGTGACGGCCACCGGCGAGGAGGGGCGGGAGCACGTGCTCGGCCTGGGGGCCGATGAGTACTTCACGAAGCCGTTCAGCCCCCTCGGCCTGCTCGAGACGGTGGAGCGGGTGCTCCGGGGTGGCGACGCGCCCCCGGGGGCGCCTCCGCCGGCGGACGGGTCCTAGGGTCGCGCCGCGCCGCTCGGTCCGGGGGGTCCGCTTGCTACGATGCCGGTCCCCCCTCCATCGCCGGGGCTCGAGGACCCGCCATCGATGTTCGACACGCTGACCGACCGGCTGAACGGCGTCTTCCGGAAGCTCCGGGCGCGGGGCAAGCTGCACCCCCGGCAGGTGGACGCCGCCCTCCAGGACCTCCGGACCGCCCTCCTCGAGGCCGACGCCGCGGTCGAGGTCGTGGACGACCTCCTGGAGCGGGTCCGGGCCCGCGCCCTCTCCGAGGAGGTGCTCCGCAGCCTCACCCCCGCCCAGCAGGTGGTGAAGGTGCTCCGGGACGAGCTCACGGCGACGCTCGGTGGGGAGCACGTCCCGTTCCGCCTCCCCCGGGCCCACCCGGCGGTGGTGATGGTGGCCGGCGTGCAGGGGTCGGGGAAGACCACCTCCTGCGCGAAGCTGGGGCACCTTCTGAAGGGACAGGGGAGGCGGATCCTCCTGGTGGCGGCGGACCTCCAGCGGCCGGCCGCCGTGGAGCAGCTCTTCACGCTGGGCGCGGAGATCGGCGTCGAGGTGGTCTCCGACGGCCGGGATCCGGTGAAGGTGGCGCGGAACGCCCTGAAGCAGGCCCGTCGGGCCGGCCACGACGCGATGATCGTGGACACCGCGGGCCGGCTCCACGTGGACGAGGAGATGATGCGGGAGGCCCGCCGGGTCCGGGACGCCCTCCAGCCGCACCACGTCCTGATGGCGTGCGACGCGATGACGGGCCAGGACGCCGTGGTGCAGGCGAAGGCGTTCCTCCGCGAGGTGGACACCACCGGGTTCATCCTCACGAAGCTCGACGGCGATGCGCGGGGCGGCGCCGCGCTCTCGATCGCCGCCGCCACCGGGCGGCCGGTGCTGTTCGTGGGGACGGGGGAGCGGCCGGCCGACCTGGAGCCCTTCCACCCCGACCGGATGGCCCAACGGATCCTGGGGATGGGCGACGTCCTCACGCTGATCGAGAAGGCGGAGCGGTCGATCGACGCCGAGCGCGCCGCGGAGGCCGCGCAGCGGATGCTCGAGGCCCGGTTCACGCTGGAGGACTTCCTGGTCCAGCTCCGGGAGGTGCGCAAGCTGGGGCCGATCCAGGACGTGCTGAAGCTCCTCCCCGGCGTCCCCGGTGGCAAGGATGCCCTCCGCCAGCTGGCGGCTGGGGTGGACGAGGGGAGGCTGCGGCGGGCGGAGGCCATCATCCTGTCGATGACCCCGGAGGAGCGGCGGGAACCCGCTATCATCGGCGGCAGCCGGCGGGCCCGGATCGCCCGGGGCTCCGGCACCACGACCTCCCAGGTG
>DATLZP010000185.1:0-12462 GCA_035573935.1 Actinomycetota bacterium | reverse complement strand
CAGCGTCTCCTTCACCCGGGCCCCGGGGACCGCCTTCCCCCCGGACGCGCGGAGGCGGGGCACGGCCTCGTCCGGCACGGACGACGACGCCGTCCGGCCGCCGAAGCCCATCTCCTCGAGCGCCGCGAGCAGCTCCTTGCTCGTGACGCCGAGCTCCTTGGCCAGCTCGTGGACCCTCACCGATCCCCCAGCACCCGCTCGATCTCGGCCCTAAGCGTACCGACTTCCTCCGGCGACAGGCCCCGGCGGAGGGCCCGGGCGAACGCCCCCCGCTTCACCGCCAGGGCCAGGCAGGCCCGCTCCGGGTGCACGTAGGCCCCCCGGCCCGGAGCCCGGGAGGTGGGGTCGACGGCGACGGCCCCGTCCGGCCGCCGGACCACGCGGACCAGGTTCGCCTTGGGCGCCCGTCCCCGACACCCGATGCAGGTGCGTTCCGGGACGTGCCGCCCCCCCACGGCTACCCCTCCGCCCGCTCCTCGCCCTCCTCGACCTCCGCCGGCTCGGCGGGGGCCGACCCCTCGGCGGCCTCCTCGGCGGCCGGCGGCGGCGCGGGCGCCGGGGCCCGCTGCTCCTGCTCGACCTGCGTCTCGCTCTTGATGTCGATCCGGAGGCCGGTGAGGCGGGCGGCCAGGCGGGCGTTCTGCCCCTCCTTCCCGATGGCCAGCGAGAGCTGGTAGTCGGGGACGATCACGAGCGCGGTCTGGGTGTCGGGGTCGATCCGGACCTCCTTCACCCTCGCCGGCTGCAGGGCGTTGGCCACGAACTCGGCCGGGTTCGCGCTCCAGGGCACGACGTCGATCTTCTCCCCCCGGAGCTCGTTCACCACCATCCGCACGCGGCTGCCCTTGGGCCCCACGCACGCCCCCACCGGGTCCACCGCCGGCTCCCGGGAGGCCACCGCGATCTTCGAGCGATGGCCGGGCTCGCGGGCCACGGCCCGGATCTCGACGATCCCCTCCTCGATCTCCGGCACCTCCAGCTCGAAGAGCTTCTTCAACAGGCCGGGGTGCGTCCGGGAGACCACGATCTGCGGCCCCTTCGTGCCCTTGCGGACCTCCGTGATGTAGGCCTTCACCCGCTCCCCGTGGCGGAGCGATTCGGCCGGGACCTGCTCCGCCTGCGGGAGGAGGGCCTCCACCTTCCCCAGGTCGAGCAGCGTGTACCGCCGCTCCTGCTGCTGGACGATCCCGGTCACGATGTCGCCCTCCCGGCCGGCGAACTCCTCGTAGGTCATCTCCTGCTCCGCGGCCCGGAGCTTCTGGAAGATCACCTGCTTCGCGGTCTGGGCCCCAATCCGACCCTTGAACTCCTCGGTGACCTCCACCTCCTTCTCGGAGACCACCTCGGTCTCGCCCTCCTCGGTCTCGGCCAGCTCCTGGATCCAGATCCGCATGTCGCCGGTCTCCGGGTCGATCTCGGCCCGGGCCCCCACGGTCTCTTCCTCGAGCTCCGGGTGCTGCTGCCGCCACCACGACTTGAACGCGGCGGCCATCGCGTCCTCCAGCGCGTGGAGGATCGTCTCGAAGGAGATCCCCTTGTCCCGCTCCAGCTCCCGGAGCGCCTGGATCATCTCGACGTTCACTTCCTGCTCCTCAGCTCGCTCTCCCAGTCGACGACCGTCCGGGCCGACCGGATCTCCCCGTAGGGGATGCGCCGCTCTCCGCCGGCGGCGGCGAGCACGATCGCCTCGCCGTCGGCCGAGACCAGCGCCCCCCGGTGGCTCCGGGCGCCGTCCACCGCCTCCTTCGTCCGCACCGCCACTTGCTGGCCGATCCGCCGCTGGAAGTCCCGCGGGCTCCGGAGGGGCCGCTCCAGCCCGGGGGAGCTCACCTCCAGCGCGTACGGCCCCGCACCGGGGTCGTAGCCCTCCAGGTCGAGCCGGCGCGACAGGCGCTCCGAGAGCTCGGAGATGGCATCGAGGTCCACCCCGCCCTCCCGGTCCACCGTGACCCGGAGGATCCGCCGGCCCCGCTCCCGGGTGACGGCCACCTCGACCAGCTCCATCCCGGCCGCCTCCACGACCGGGCCCACCAGCGCCTCGACGTCCATCCCGCCCTCGCCCGACCCGGGGGCCCCGGCGGCCCCTCGAAAAAGAAAGTGGGCGCGAGCCCACTCCGGGTCGTGCACAGCTCCTGTTGCAGGTCGAGTATAGCGGACCGCGGGGAGCCGAGGCCCACCGGGCCCCGCCGGCGGGGCCGCGGTCGCCCTCAGAGGGCCCGGCGCTGCCCGCCGGGCCGGGTCCAGTGCTCCGCCCGGTTCATCCGCCGGGCCATCCGAGGGTCGTCCCATCCCCGGTGCATCCGGATCCCCAGGTCACGGCAGGCCGCCTCCGCGTCCTCCGGGGAGGCGAACTCGTCGCGGACGAAGTTCCCCTCCAGGTCGATCAGCAGGAGGTCCCAGGTCCGCAGGCCGACGTGCTGAAGCACGGCCTCCACCTCGGGATGGGTGGCGACGAACCGGTACAGGTCGTACGGGGCGCGTCTCGTCCCGGCCACGGGCGCAGCGTAGGCGGCGGGGAGCGGCCGGGCAACCGCCTCAGGGCGCCCCGGCCAGGAGGTCGCGGGCGGCGTCCGCCGCCCCCTCCAGCTCGGCCCGGGACCGCTCGCCCGTGGCCCGCAGCTTGAGGTCCGCCCGGCCGTCCTGCACCCCCCGGCGTCCCACCACGACCTGCACGGGGATCCCGATCAGGTCCGCGTCGGCGAACTTCACCCCCGCCGACAGCTCCCGGTCGTCGAGGAGGACGTCGACCCCCCGGGCCTCCAGCTCGTCGTGGATCCGGCCCGCCTCGCGCACGACCCGCTCGTCGTCCATGTTGGCCGCGACGACCTCCACGTGGAACGGGGCGATCGCCTTCGGCCACCGCAGGCCGCCCTCGTCGTGGTACTGCTCGGCGGCCGCCGCCATCACCCGGGAGATGCCGATCCCGTAACAGCCCATCACGTAGGGACGCTCCATCCCGTCCTCGTCCACGAAGGTCGCCTTGAGCGGCTCCGAGTACTTCGTGCCGAGCTGGTAGATGTGGCCCACCACGATGGCCCGTCCGATCCGCAGCCGACCCCCGTCGCTCGGGCACCGGTCGCCCTCCCGGATGCCGACGACGTCCTCGTACCGGTCGACGCGGAAGTCCCGCCCGGCGTTCGCCCCCATCACGTGGTGGTCCTCGCGGTTGGCTCCCGTGACCCAGTCCCGCCCCCCCCGGACGGTGTGGTCGGCCAGGATCTCCACGTCGGCCGGGAGCCCCTGCGGCCCCACGTAGCCCCTCGGCAGGCCGAGGCGGGCGAAGTCGGCATCCGCGAAGCGCCGGACGGGCGTGGGGAAGAACAGCCGCTCCAGCTTCGGCTCGGCCACCTCGCGGTCCCCGGGGACGAGCACCGCGACCGCCCGCTCCCCCGCGGCGTAGAGCATGCACTTCAGGGTCCGCTGCGCGGGGACGCCGAGGAGCGCGGACAGGGCCTCGATCGTGCTGGCCCCCGGCGTGGGCACCTCCCGGATCGGCTCCGTGCCCTCCCCCGCCGGCTCCGGGGGCATCGGCCGGGCCGCCTCGACGTCCGCCAGGTAGTCCCCGTTCGCGCACTCCACGAAGAGGTCCTCCCCCACGTCGGCCCGGGCCATGAACTCGTGGTTCACCCCCCCGCCGATCTGCCCGGGGTCTGCCTCCACCACGACGCAGGAGAGCCCGCACCGGTCGAAGATCCGCTCGTACGCCTCGTACATCGTGCGGTAGGAGGTCCGCATCCCCTCCTCGTCCCGGTCGAACGAGTAGGCGTCCTTCATCAGGAACTCCCGCCCTCGCAAGAGGCCGAAGCGGGGACGGAACTCGTCCCGGTACTTCCATTCCACCTGGAACAGGTTCACCGGCAGGTCGCGGTAGGAGGGGAGGTCGCCCGCGACGAGCGGCGTCACGACCTCCTCCTGCGTCGGCCCCAGCAGGAGGTCGCGACCGTGGCGATCCCGCAGCCGGAACAGCAGGTCCCCGTAGAGCTCCCAGCGGCCCGTGGCCTTCCAGGGCTCCGCCGGGAGGAGGATCGGCATCCGGACCTCCTGGGCGCCCGAGGCCTCCATCTCCTGGCGGACGATGGCCTCGATCCGCCGCATCGTCCGCACGCCCAGGGGGAGGGTGGTGTACACGCCCGCCATCACCTGCCGGATGAACCCGGCCCGCAGCAGCAGCCGGTGGGAGGGCACCTCCGCCTCGGCGGGGTCGTCCCGCAGCGTGGGGGCGAAGAACCGGGAGAACCTCATGCCGCGCAGGATACCCGGGGCGGGGACCCGCTCCTCAGGCCCGGACCAGGTCGATCCGCTGTTGCCAGTCGTCGGTCACGGGGTCCCCTCCGTCGCCCTTGGCGAACTGGTTCACCAGGACCACGACCGAGGGGTCGAGCGGGTCCCGGGAGGCGGCGTTGAAGTCCCCCCACCGCTCGTACCCCGGCTTCGCCTCGTGCCGGGCCTCGCCGGGCCGGAGGAGGGCGGTGGTCGCCGACCGCTCCCCGGGGGCCACGACGGCCGCGTAGGCGGAGAGGAACTCGTCCCGGCGCGCGCTGGCCTGGCTGTAGGCCACGATCAGGTTGCCGGCGCCGTCCGTGACCACCGCCGGCCACCCGGCGTCGGCCCGCGACGCCCCGATCAGCCCCTTGCGCAGGAGCGAGGAACGGCCCAGCCGGCGGGCCGGCCGGACCTCGTACCAGCGGACCGCCGACTCGATGTACCGGTCCCCCGGCGCCAGGTCGGCCTCCACGGTGTGGGCCGTGTACAGGGCCCGGAGGTCGCCGTCGTAGGCCGCCGTCACCAGGCGGAGGTCCCCCGTGTCCCAGAACGTGTCCGGATCAGACACCGTGCCACCGCCCTGGGTGCCGAGCGGGGCCACGGTGGCCGGGCCGACCCGGACGGAGGCCCGCGTGAGGCGCAGCCCGTCCCGGCCCTCGAGGATCCGCCACACCGTGAGGCGGTTGCCCCGGAGCCCCTGGTCGTCGAAGGACACCAGGTGCTGGCGCCCGGCCGGCCCGTAGCTCACCGCCGGCTGGATCGTGAACGCCTTGCTTCCGTCCGGGTCGCGGGTCTGCCTGCCGTGGAACACCGTGGCCGTGGCCACCCGATCGCAGTCGTAGAGCGTGTCCTTCGGGATCGACAGGATCTGCGCGTAGCGGAACCGGGCGGGCCGGAACGTGAACTGGTTCGAGGTGATCGTCACCCGGTCGGCATCGAAGCCGAGCCCCGGGTAGTCGGGCCACTGGCGACCGTCCCCCGGGACCGGGTCGCCGGGGAACTTGCGGACGCACCAGGCGCCTGGATCGTCCACGCCCTCGTCGGGGGCGGTGGCCACGACGATCCATCCCCGTTCCCGCCGGTCGTTCACGGCCAGGAACAGCAGCACGAAGTGCTGCGCGTAGTGGTCGTAGACCACCTTGGGATCGAAGTCGATCGTGCCCCGGGGGAACGAGGCCAGGCCGAGGAGACGGACCGGGGGATCGAACGCGGGGGCCGGCGTGCCGCTCCGGTCGTAGACGGCCACGTGGACGTTCACGGCGGCCAGGAACCACGTCGTGCCGAGCGCCCCGGTGGGATCGGCGGGCACCGCGAACGGCGGCCGGTTGAGGATCGCGTCGAACCCGAACGTGGAGACGGGCTGCCGGGGGCCGGCGGCGGGACCCGTCGTCGTCTCCGCACGACCGTCCGGCCGGACCTCCCCCGTCCGGAGCCCCGTCCGGTGGTCGGCCAGGGCCGCGGGGTCGCCGCGGGGCAGGTCGGTGGGGCGGCTCGCCGCCGGCTCCGCGGACCGCGCCGGCCCCGCCGCCAGGATGAGCACGGCCAGGGCCGCCGCCCCGGCCCGGGGGCGGACCCACCGCGCCAGGCTCCGGGCGGCTCCGCGGTCCATGTTGGTGCGTACGTTATCCCGCCCGGAGGGTTGCGTCACGGGGCGTCGGGCGGGCCCTCCCCGTTGACGACGCGCCTCCCGCCCTGCCACGATGCGGGCGCCATGCGAGGGACGGTCGCGACCTGGGTCTGGTCGTGGGGCTCGGGGAGCCCGGCGCCGTCCCCCGCGTAGGCACGGACGACCGATCCGACCGGTGAGGGAGGCCCCGGGCCGAGCCCGGGGCTTCGCGCATCCAGGAGGGCGACGTGCACATCGAGCCGGACCGCGAGACGTTCGAGACGCTCTCGGCCCGCTGGCCGCTCGTCCCCGTCTGGGCAGAGCTCCTGTCCGACGTCTCCACGCCGGTCGGGCTCTTCCCCGCGCTGGCCGGCGACGGGCCCGGCGTCCTGCTGGAGTCCGTCGAGCGGTCCGAGCGGTGGGGCCGGTACTCCTTCGTGGCCGGGGACCCGGCGGGCGTCCTGGTCGTGGACGGAGGAGGCGTGCGCCTCCGGGACGCCCGTCGGCCCTCGCTGCCCCTGGAGGAGCCGCCCCCTTCCCTCGGGGCCCGAGAGGGGTTGAAGGCCGTGGCCGAGCGGCTCCTCGCTCCGCGGGTGTCGGAGCTCCCTCCCCTGGCCGGGGGCCTGATGGGGTACCTGGCCTACGAGGCGGCCGAGCTCCTCGACGGCCACCCCGCGCCCGCCCCCCACCGCGCCCCCTGTCCCCCGGTCGGGCTCCTCGTCGTGGACCGGGCCGTGGTGTTCGACCACTGGCGGCAGCGCCTGGTCCTCGTGGCGCACGTCCCGGCCGGGGCGTACGCGGAGGGGGTCGAGGCGCTGGAGGACCTGGCGGCCCGGGTGGCCGGCGCCGTCCCCCCGGGGCTCGTCCCCCTGGCCGGGGCGGGGGGAGCGGCGGAGGGACGGGCCAACCTCGAGGACGAGCGGTACCGGTCCATCGTCCGGAGCTTCCAGGAGCACATCCTGGCCGGCGACATCTTCCAGGCCGTCCCCTCCCGCCGGGTCACGTTCCCCGCCGCGGAGGGCGGGTTCCCCATCTACCGGCGGCTGCGGGTGACGAACCCCTCCCCGTACATGTTCTTCCTGCGCCTCCTGGGGATGGAGCTCGCCGGATCCTCCCCGGAGCCGCTGGTGCGGGTGGAGGGTCGGCGGGTCTCCACCCGACCGATCGCCGGCACCCGGCCCCGAGGGGAGACGGAGGTCCGGGACCGGCTGCTCGAGCACGAGCTCCTGGCCGACCCGAAGGAGCAGGCCGAGCACGCGATGCTCGTCGACCTGGCCCGCAACGACCTGGGGCGCGTGTGCACCCCCGGCACGGTGAAGCCCACGGAGCTGATGGTCGTCGAGCGGTTCTCCCGCGTCATGCACATCGTGAGCACGGTGGAGGGCGAGCTGCGGAGCGACCTCCACCCGCTCGACGCGCTGGCCGCCGCGTTCCCTGCCGGCACCGTGACCGGGGCGCCGAAGCGCCGGGCGATGGAGCTGATCGCGGAACACGAGCCCACGCCGCGGGGGCCCTACGCCGGCGCCGTCGGCTACCTGACGTTCGCCGGCGACCTCGACTTCTGCATCACGATCCGGACGGCGGTGGTGGCCGACGGGATGGTGCACGTGCAGACCGGGGCCGGCGTGGTGGCGGCTTCCGACCCGGAACGGGAGCTCGAGGAGACCAAGGCCAAGGCGGCCGCGCTGCTCCCGGCGGTGGCCCCGGGGATGGCCGCCGCCCGCGCCCCCATCCTGGAGGACACGCCCAGATGATCCTCGTCGTCGACCACTACGACTCGTTCGTCTACAACCTCGTCCAGCTCATCGAGGGGCTGGGCCGACGCACCGAGGTCGTGCGGAGCGACGCGGCGCCGGCCGAGGCCCTGGCGGCGCGTCGCCCGGAGGCCGTGATCCTCTCCCCGGGCCCGGGGCGGCCCGAGGAGGCCGGGTGCTTCGTGGACCTCCTCCGGATCCTCCCGCCGGAGACGCCGGTCCTCGGGGTCTGCCTGGGGCACCAGGCCCTGGGGGTGGCGTGCGGGGGTCGGGTGGATCGGGCGGCCCCGGTCCACGGCAAGGCCTCCCCCGTCCACCACGAGGGGAAGGGGATCCTGGAGGGTGTCCGAAGCCCGTTCGAGGCCGGCCGCTACCACTCGCTCGTGGTGACCCGCGAGGACCTCCCGCCGGAGCTCGAGCTCACCGCCTGGACCGACGACGGGCTGGTGATGGCCACGCAGCACCGCACGCTCCCCCGGTTCGGGGTGCAGTTCCACCCCGAATCCATCCTCACGCCCGAGGGGCCGAAGATCGTGGAGAACTTCCTGTCCCTGACGGGTTGACGGCCGGGGGCGAGCCCCGGCCTCCGGGGGCTCGGGACGGGCTACGGGCCGGATGGAGCGGCCCGGGGACGGACCTCGACGATCCCGTCCACGACCCTCGTGTCGTAGGCGGCGAGCGGGGTGGTGGCCGGGCCCCGGAGCACCCGCCCGTCGGTGAGCTGGAACACGCTGCCGTGGATGGGGCAGGTCACCGTCTTCGGCGACCCGGCGGCCCGGACCACCCCCCGGTGGAGCGGCGCCCCCTGGTGCGTGCAGCGGTCCGAGACCGCGTGGATCTCCCGGCCCCATCGCACCAGGAGCACCCTGGCCTCCTCGAGGGCGACGGCGACGGCCTTCCCCTCACGGAGCTCCTCGAGCGGCACCGCCGGCCGCCAGCCGTCCCCGCTGCCCACGCCCCCTCCCTCCGGCCGCTTCAGGCCTCGACCGGTCGGGCTTCCCGCGCCAGCTTCTTCGCCTCCTCGACCAGCCGCTCGACGAAGGCGGCCTCCGGGATCTTGTCCACCACCTGCCCCCGGACCACGAGGAACCCCTGGCCCTTCCCGGCGGCGATCCCGAGGTCCGCCTCCCGGGCCTCGCCCGGCCCGTTCACCACGCACCCCATCACCGCGACCCGGATGGGGGCGGTGACGCCCTCACGCTCCAGGGCCGCCTGGACCCGCTCCGTGAGTCCCAGGACGTCCACCTCGGCCCGTCCGCAGGAGGGGCAGGCCACCAGGTCGAGGGTCCGCTTGCGCAGGCCGAGCGACTGGAGGATCCAGGTGCCGACCTTCACCTCCTCGACCGGGTCGGCCGTGAGCGAGACCCGGATCGTGTCCCCGATCCCCTCCGCCAGCAGCGTGCCGATGCCCACCGCGCTCTTCACGGCGCCGGCCGGCATCGGGCCCGCCTCCGTCACGCCGAGGTGCAGCGGGTAGTCGCACGCGGCCGCCAGGAGCCGGTAGGCCCGGATCATCTCCGCGGGGTCGGAGTGCTTCACCGAGATCTTGATGTCCGTGAAGCCCTCGTCCTCCAGGATCCGGGCCTCGGCCAGCGCGGACTCGACGAGAGCCTCCGCCGAGGGGCGCCCGTGGCGAGCCAGCACGTCCTTCTCGAGCGATCCGGCGTTCACCCCGATCCGGATGGGGACCCCGCGGTCCTTCGCCTCTCGGGCGATCAGCCGCACCTTGTCCTGGTACTTGATGTTGCCGGGGTTGATCCGCAGGCCGTGGATCCCCGCCTCCAGCGCCGCCATCGCGTACTTCCACTGGAAGTGGATGTCGGCCACGACCGGGATCGTGGCGTGCGCGGCGATCTCCCTGAGGGCCTCGGCGTCCTCCCAGTGGGGTACGGCCACCCGGACGATCTCGCACCCCGCGGCGACCAGGGAGGCCATCTGCTGGAGCGTGGCGTTGACGTCGGCGGTGCGGGTCGTGGTCATGGACTGGACGCGCACCGGCGCGTCGCCGCCGACCTCCACCCATCCCACCCGGATGGTCCGGGACCGCCTCCGCTCCGCGAGCATCGCTCCCAGTCTACGGAGCGCCTCAGGTCCCGAAGACGTGGAACACGACCCTGCGCTCCTTGGGGTCGTCCAGCTCGACGAGGAGCAGCCGCTGCCACCGCCCCAGCATCGGCTCCCCGGCCGTCACCGGGATCGCGTGCGAGGAGGCCGTGAGGAGCATCGCCTTCACGTGGGCGTGCCCGTTCTGCCGCTCGTGGACCTCGTCGAGGTTCTGCGTCCGCCGCTCCAGGTCGTCGTGGGCGTAGTACGCGTCGTCGGGGACCAGGGTCCGGAGCCGCTCCCGGAAGTCGGCCAGGGCCCCGTCCTCCCACTCGTTCACCAGGAGCGCGCAGGTGGTGTGGGGGCAGTACGCGACCACCGCCCCCTCGGTCACGCCGGCGTCCTTCACCGCCCTGCGGAGCTCGTCGGTGAGGTCGTGGAACGCGTAGCGTCCCGGCAACGTCACGGACGTCGTCGTCGTCGCGGATCTCACGGGCTCCTCCTCTGCTCCGCCAGCGCCGCCGCCGGCAGCTCGAACGTGAACGTGCTCCCTCCGCCGGGCGCGCTCTCCGCCCAGATCCTCCCGCCGTGGGCCTCCACCACCGACCGGCAGATGGCGAGGCCGATCCCGGTCCCCCCATCGCCCCGGGCCCGGGAGGGATCGGCCCGGTAGAAGCGCTCGAACAGCCGGGGCAGGTGCTCCGGGGGGATCCCCACCCCGGTGTCCCGGACCCACACGCGGACCCGGTCGCCGTCGGCCTCGGCGGCCACCGTGACCCGGCCGCCGGGGGGGGTGAAGCGGACCGCGTTGTCGACCAGGTTGAACAGGACCTGGTGGATCCGCTCCCGGTCGGCCCGGACGGGGGGGAGCTCGGGCGGCAGGCGCCGCTCCAGCGCCACGCCGGCCCCGGGGCGAGCGACCTCGATCTCCGAGAGGACCTGCGCCACGAGCCCGCCCAGCGCCACCGGCTGGATCCGGAGCGGCACGTCGCCCGACTCCAGGCGGGAGAGGTCGAGGAGCTGCTCGACGAGCCGGGAGAGGCGCTCCGACTGGGCGAGCATCACCTGGAGCGTCTCGGGGTCCGGGCGCTCCACGCCGTCCAGGAGGTTCTCCAGGTGCGCCCGGAGGGCGGAGATGGGGGTCTTGAGCTCGTGCGAGACGTTCGCCACGAGCTCCCGGCGGAGGCGCTCCACGCCCTCCAGCTCGGCGCTCATCCGGTTGAAGGCCTCGGCCAGCTGCCCCACCTCGTCCCGGGAGCGGGTGGAGACCCGCTGGCGGTAGTCGCCGCCCGCCATCCGGCGGGCCGCCGCCGCCATGTCCCGGAGGGGCTGGGTCATCCCCCGGGCCAGCCAGCGGGCCAGGGCCAGCGCGATGGCGGCCGAGATCAGCCCGGCCAGGAGGAACTGCCACCAGTAGCGGGTCAGGAACCGGAACGTGGCCGCCAGCCGGTCGGCGATCCCCTCGCCGGGGACGCGACGGACCGCGTACACGTACCCCCCTCCGTCCCCCACCGGGACGGCCGCGTAGTCCACGCCCCGCGCCCCCCCGGCGTGGATCCGGCCGTCGCGGAACGCCGGCACCTCCGTGCCCAGGACACGGACCGGGGCGCCCGGGTCCACCACGTGCACCAGCGTGGCCGTCCCCTCCCGGGGGAGGGGACGGCCGGCCGCCGCGTCGGCGACGGCCGCCGATGCCAGCCGGACGAGGTCCAGCCGCTCCGCCGCCCGCGGCGTGGTCCGCAACGCGTAGCCCAGCAGCAGGAACACGAGGGCCAGGGTCACGGCCACGGCGAACACGATCGTCGAGCCCAGCTTGGCCCGGATCGTGGGGAGCCGCTCCAGCGGCCTCACCGCGATCGCCCCTCCCCGAGATCGGCGAACGCGTACCCCACCCCGTGCACGGTGCGGATGAAGCGGGGCTCTCCCCCGTCCTCGCCGAGCTTCCTCCGGATCCTGGCCACGTGGGAGTCCACGACCCTGCCCCCCGCGTAGTCGCGGTAGCCCCAGACCCTGTCCATCAGCTGTTCCCGGGAGAGCACGACGCCCGGCTCGCGGGCCAGCGTGAGGAGGATGTCGAACTCGAGCGGCGTGAGCTGCACCTCCCGCCCGTCCACGGCCACCCGCCGCTTCGCCGGGTCGATCGTGAGCGGGCCCCTGGTCAGGGGGCCCCCGCCGGCCGAGGCCGCGGCCCGCTCCGCCCGACGCAGGATGGCCCGCACCCTGGCCGCCAGCTCTCGCAGGCTGAACGGCTTCGTCAGGTAGTCGTCCGCTCCGACCGCGAACCCCGTCACCTTGTCCGCCTCCTCGGTGCGGGCGGTGAGCATCAGCACGGGCGTCCAGGACTCCCGCTGGATCTCCCGGCAGACCTCCAGGCCGTCCATCCCGGGGAGCATCAGGTCGAGCACCACGAGGTCCGGCCGCACCTCCCGATGCGCCCGGACCGCCTGGGGCCCGTCCCCCGCCACCACCACCCGGTAGCCCTCGTTCTCCAGGCGGGCCCGCACCGCCTCCGCGATGGCCTCCTCGTCGTCCACGACCAGCACGGTCCGGGGGCTCACGGCCCCCATCGTAGCCGCGACGCGGGGCGCGCCCTCCGGACGCCGTGTGGAGAAATCGTGGCGGCCGCGCGGCCCGGCACGCCTACGGGAACAGGTCCACGGGCTTCACGATGTCCAGGTAGATCACGGACAGCCCGAGGAAGATGAAGAACGCGGCGACCGCGGCCGTGATCGGCACCAGCTTGCGGGCGTCGATCCTCCGCCCCCGGACCCGCTCGATCGCGAGCACCGCCAGGTG
>DATLZP010000184.1:0-5815 GCA_035573935.1 Actinomycetota bacterium | reverse complement strand
GGGGGCCTTCGTCAAGCTGGGGGAGCGGGGGGCGGTGGCCTGCTGGGAGGGCGAGCTCCTCCGGGAACCCGGCACGCCGGTGGAGCCGGTGGACGCCACCGGGGCGGGGGACGCGTTCGACGCGGTGCTGCTGGTCCGGCTGGCCCGGGGGGAGGAGCCGGCCGCCGCCCTCGGCGCGGCCTGCCGGGCCGGGGCCCGGGTGGCGGCCTCCCCGGAGCCCTGGCCGTGACCGGCCCCTTCCGCCTGTCGGAGGAGGTCCGGGCGGCGCTGGAGGAGGGGCGGCCGGTGGTGGCCCTGGAGACGAGCGTCCTGGCCCAGGGGCTCCCGGCGCCGAGGAACCTCGAGGCCGGGGCGGCGATGGAGCTCGCGGTCCGCCGGGGCGGCGCGGTCCCGGCCTGGGTGGCGGTGGAGGGCGGGGCGGTCCTGGTGGGGGCGACCGGCGAGGAGCTCGCGCGCCTGGCCTCGGCCGGCGGTGCGGTGAAGGTGGCCCGGCGGGACCTCCCGGTCGCGGTGGCGTCGGGCCTCCCGGGGGCGACCACGGTCTCCGCCGCGCTGTGGGCCGCCCACCGGGTGGGGATCGAGGTCCTGGCCACCGGGGGGATCGGCGGCGTCCACCCCGGGACCGGCGACGTCTCGGCGGACCTCGGGGAGCTGGCCCGGACCGCCGGCCTCGTGGTCTGCTCCGGGCCCAAGTCCATCGTGGACCCGGTGGCCACGGCGGAGCGGCTGGAGGAGCTGGGGGTGGCGCTGGTCGGCTACCGCTGCCACCGGCTCCCGTTCTTCCTGGTCCGGGAGGCGCCGGTGGAGCTGGAGCACCGGGTGGAGACGCCGGAGGAGGCGGCCCGGGTGGTGGCCGCCCGCCGCGACCTCGGGGTGGCGGCGGCCGTGCTGCTCTGCAACCCGATCCCGGAGGAGGCGGCGATGGAGGCGGGGACCGTGGCCGCGGCGGTCGAGGGCTGCCAGCGGGAGGCGGAGCGTCTGGGGATCCGGGGCAAGGCCGTCACCCCCTTCCTCCTGGCCTGCCTGGCGGAGCGGACCGGCGGGGCGAGCCTGGAGGCGAACCTGGCCCTCCTCGAGGCGAACGCGGAGCTCGCCGGCAGGGTGGCCCGGGCCCTGGCCGAGGGCTGAGCACCCCCCCCCGGGCTCAGCGCAGCCAGGTCTTGGCGATCGCCTTCAGGAAGCTCCAGCCGTACCGGAGCGACCTGGGCTTCTTCGACACGCCGCCCCGGCGGGTGAGGAACGTGACCGGGACCTCCACGATCCGCGCCCGCTGGCGGAGGGCCTCGATCGTGACCTCGCTGGTCCAGAACTGGTCCTGCTCCAGGACGAGCCTGCGGAGCACGTCGGCCCGGGTGGCCCGGTACCCGCTCGAGACGTCGGTGATCCGCTGCCCGGTGAGGACCGTGACGAGCCAGGAGAAGAAATGCACGCCGATGTTCCGGATCAGCGGCCCGCCCTCGTAGTAGCCGAGCATCCGCGACCCGTTCACGTGGTCCGCCTCCCCGGCCACGATGGGCTTCACCAGCGCGGGGAGCTCCTCCGGGAGGTGCTGCCCGTCGGCGTCGATCGAGACCACGATGTCCGCGCCGAGCCGGAGCGCCAGGTCGTAGCCCACGCGGAGGGCGAGCCCGCCGCCCCGCCGGACCGGCAGCCGGGCCACCAGCGCGCCGGCCTCCCGGGCCTCCTCCGCGGTCCGATCCTCCGAGCCGTCGTCCACGACGATCGGCACCACCCGGTACCCCTCCACCTCCTCGGGGAGGGCCCGGATCACCTCCCCCACGTTGCCCGCCTCGTTGTAGGCGGGGGAGACCACGACGATCCGCTTCCCCTCGGGGAGCCGGGCGGCCCGGTCCCAGTCGAACTCCTTGGCCCCCAGCGCCTCGACCAGCAGGCGGATGCTCCGCTCGTTCTGGTCCACGTAGGCCTGGAGCCGGAAGACCAGCAGGAACAGGATCACCACGGCGAACAGCAGCACGGCGATCAGGCGGCGGCCGCTCCCGGGGCGGAAGTTCAGGACGTCGAAGAGGGGATCGAACAACCCGGGGGCCACGGCCAGCAGGAGCACGCCGGCCGAGATCCCGCAGGAGATGATGAGGTTCAGCCGGGAGATCTGGCGGCGGGAGTACCGCGCCACGCTCCAGGCGATGAAGCCCAGGGCCAGGAGGCCCCCCAGGATCCGGAGGCCGATCACCCGCTACCCCGCGCCGGGGCGCCAGCGGATCCGGGGCTCGATGTGCTCGGGGATGGCCCGGTCCCGGTAGCGCTCGATGGCCGCGAACATCGACCCGATCAGGGTCTCGGAGAGCAGGTGCGGCTCGAGGCCCAGGTCGAGGAGCTTCGTGTGGGCCGCGTGGTAGTAGTGCTCCTCGGCCTCCACCCGGGGGTTCTCCAGGTGGCGGACCTCGACGTCCAGCCCGTGCTCCTTCCCCGCCCGCTGGACGAGCTCGGCCAGCTCCAGGATCGAGAACTGCTCCGTGAACTGGTTGAACACCCGGTACTCCCCGGGCTCCGCGGGGTGCGTCACGGCGAGCTCCACGCACCGCAGCGTGTCCACGATGTTCAGGTAGCCCCGGGTCTGCCCGCCCCTGCCGTAGACCGTGAGGGGGTGGCCGATCACGGCCTGGAGGCAGAAGCGGTTCAGGGCCGTCCCGAAGACCTCGTCGTAGTCGAACCGCGTGCAGAGCCGCTCGTCGAGGGCGGTCTCCTCGGTCTCGATCCCGTACACCACGCCCTGGTTGAGGTCGGTGGCCCGCAGCCCCCATACCCGGCAGGCGAAGTGGATGTTGTGCGAGTCGTGGACCTTCGACAGGTGGTAGATCGAGCCCGGCACCTTGGGGAACGGCAGGACGTCCGACCGCCCCTTGTGGTGGATCTCGATGAAGCCCTCCTCGATGTCGATGTTCGGCGTCCCGTACTCGCCCATCGTGCCGAGCTTCACCAGGTGGGCGTCCGGGGCCAGGTCCCGCATCGCGAACAGGACGTTCAGCGTGTTCACCACGTTGTTGGTCTGGGTGAAGACGGCGTGGTCCCGGTCGATCATCGAGTAGGGGGCGGAGGGCATCTCCCCGTAGTGGACGATGGCCTCGGGCCGGGATCCCCGGAACGCCCGCTCCACGACGGCCCAGTCGGTGAGGTCGCCCTCCGTGTACGCGATCTCGAGCCCGGTGACCTCCCGCCAGGCGGCCACCCGGGAGGGGAGGTCGGGGAGGATCGGCGTGAGCGAGTCGCTGCCCCGCTCGGCGTGGGCCCGCCGGCGCAGGTAGTTGTCCACCACGTGCACCTCGTGGCCCAGCCGCGAGAACCGCATCGCGGTGGGCCACCCCAGGTACCCGTCGCCGCCCAGGATCAGGACGCGCATGGCCCCCTTCCCATCGCCTCGGGGATCGCCCGAGATGCTACCAACCCATCGACCTGGGCAAACGCATCACCCGCCCGAAGCCACGCGGTCCAGTTCGGCCAGGACCCGGTCCACCTCCTCCACGGTGGTGTAGTGGCAGAAGCCCACCCGGACGGCCCCGCCGGTGGCCTCCAGGCCCAGGCGCTCCATGAGGGCCAGCGCGTAGTAGTTCCCGTCCCAGACGAACACGCCCCGTCGCCCCAGCGCCTCCGCCACCTCCCGGGGGTGGCGCGTCCCCACCCGGAGGGCGAACGTGGGGGTCCGCTCGGCCAGCCGGGCCGGCTCGCGGATCCCGAACAGGCGGACCGACGGGAGCTCCGCCAGGCCGGCCAGGAACCGTTCGGCCAGGGCCGACTCGTAGGCCGCGATGGCCTCGAAGGCGGCCACCACGGCCGCCCGCCGGTCGGGCCGGGACGGGGCGCCGTACGTCCGGCCCACCTCGGCCAGGTACCCCAGGGCGGCCACCCACCCCGCCAGGGCCTCGTGATCCTGGGTGCCGGTCTCCCACCGGGCCGGGGGGTGGTCGGGGGCGGGACGGACCCTGGCCGGGGTCCACCGCTCCAGCAGCTCCCGGCGGGCCCAGAGCAGCCCGAGGTGGGGCCCGAACACCTTGTAGGGGGAGCACACCACCACGTCCGCCCCGAGGGCCCGGACGTCGATCGCCCGGTGCTGGGCGAGGTGGACGCCGTCGCAGACCACGACCGCGCCCGCCGCCCGGGCCAGGCCGGCCAGGTCCCCGGCCGGCGGGATCGTCCCCACGGCGTTCGAGGCCAGCGTGAACGCCACGACCCGCGTCCGGTCGGAGAGGGCGGTGGCGAACGACGCCTCGTCGATGGTGCCGTCCTCCTCCCGGACGTCCACCCACCGGACCGCGGCGCCGGCCTGTTCGGCGGCCAGGAGCCAGGGGGCGACGTTCGCGTCGTGGTCGAGGCGGGTGACCACGACCTCGTCCCCCGGCCGGAGCTCCCTCCCGATCGACCGGGAGAGGTGGAACAGGAGCGTCGTGGCGTTGGGGCCGAACACGATCTCCCCGGGGTCCCCGCCCAGCAGGTCGGCCCCGGCCCGCCGGGCCTCCTGGACCACGCGTTCGGTCTCCTCGCTCGTGGGGAAGGCCCCGCCGAGGTTCGCGTTCGAGCTCCGGAGGTAGGAGGCCGTGGCCTCGATCACGACGTCGGGGACCTGCGTGCCGCCGGGAGCGTCGAGGAACGCGAACGGCCGCCCGTCCGGCCCCCTCCGGGCCAGGGCGGGGAACCGCGCCCGGAGCGGGGAGAGGTCGGGGACGTCCACCGGCGTCTACCCTCCCACCAGGAACCCGGGGGGGACGGTCCGGGCGGAGTAGGCCCGCTCCTCGAGGGGGATGGCGCCGGGGGTGAAGGTCCCGTCGGGGGAGACGTTCCGCAGGGCCCGGGGCAGGAGGTCGCGCAGCATCCGCCGCCAGGCCCGTCGCGTGATGAGCCGCTGCCACGGCCCGAGGGCCGAGAGCCCCGCGTGCTCCAGGACCAGGCGGGTCCCGTCTCCCTCCGGCACCAGGGTCCAGGACACCGTGGTCGCGGCCCCCGGCCGCCCCGGGGGATCGCCCGGCCCCGTGCTCCAGGACCAGGCCATCCGGGCCGGGGGCTCCAGGTCCAGCACCCGGCAGGTGGTCTCGCCGGGATAGCCGGGCGAGGGGTCCGCCAGGAACCGGAAGCGGTGCCCGATCACCGGCGCGAAGTCGTTCGGCATCAGCCACTCGGCGAGCGCCCGCCGATCGGTGAGCGCGGCCCACACGACCGACGGCGGCTCGGGGTACGTCCGCTCGATCCGGAGGTCGGCGCTCACCCCCCGCCCTCCCGTTCCGCGCGGGCCCGCTCCCGGGACAGGACGTCGCGGAACGCCTGGAGCGCGCCGATCGCGGTGGGGAAGCCGGCGAACGGCACGGTGTGGATGATCACCTCCTCCACCTCCCGGGCCGTGAGGCCGGCCCGGAGGGCGGCGGCCAGGTGGGCGCGGAGCTGCGCCTCGCGGCCGAGGACCGTGAGCATGGCCACCGCGGCCAGCTCCCGGTCCCGGAGGGAGAGCCCGGGCCGCCCGTACACCTCGCCGTAGGCGAACCCGATCGCGTAGCGCCCCAGGTCGCCCAGGGACTCCACGACGCGCCGCTGCGCGGGCCCGTGCACCTCCGCCATCCGCTCCCGTCCCCGCTCGTACCGGTCCGCCATGCCATCCTCCTGGGGTCGCTCGCCCTGGAGCCTAGAGGGCGGAGGGCCCGGGCGGTGGGAAGCGACGGGGTGCGCGATGATGGGGGTGGTGGAGAGCCTCCGGGGGAACCTGCTGATCGCCGGGCCGGGCCTCCTGGACCCGAACTTCCGGCGCACCGTGGTGCTGGTCGGGGCCCACGACGCGGAGGGCGCCCTGGGGGTGGTGCTGAACCGGCCCACG
>DATLZP010000183.1:0-2292 GCA_035573935.1 Actinomycetota bacterium | reverse complement strand
GAGGTGATCCAGCAGCTCCTCCTGGCCTACGCCGGGCCGGGGCGGTCCGTGCTCGTGTTCCCGCCCACGTACGCGCTCCACGAGCGCCTGGCCTGGGTGGCCCACGCCGACGTGGTCCGCCACCCCCTCCCCGACGGGTTCCTCCTGGATGAGCCGGCGGTCGCGCGGGGGCTCGCGTCGGGCCCCGCCGTGGCCTTCGTCTGCTCGCCGAACAACCCGACGGGCAACGCGCAGCCGCTCCCGGCCGTGGAGCGGCTCGCCGCCGGGGACGCCCTCGTCGTGGTGGACGAGGCGTACGTGGAGTTCGGAGGGGAGAGCGCGCTGCCGCTCGTCGCCCGCCACCCGAACCTCGTCGTGGTCCGCACGTTCTCGAAGGCGTTCGCCCTGGCCGGGGCCCGGATCGGCTACTGCCTGGCCTCCCCGGAGGTCGTGGAGGACCTCCGCCGGGTGCGCCTGCCCTACCACCTGTCCGCGCTCACGCAGGCGGCCGGCCTGGTGGCGCTCCGGCACCGGGCGGAGGCCGAGGCGATCCTGGACCGGATCCGGGCGGAGCGGGACCGGATCCTGGGTGCGCTCCGGGCCATGCCGGGCGTCGAGGCCTTCCCCTCCGACGCGAACTTCGTGCTGTTCCGCCCGCCCCGGCCGGCCCGGGAGGTGTTCGAGGGGCTCCTGGCGCGGGGCGTGCTGGTCCGCGACCTCTCCGACGCGGTCGAGGGGTGCCTGCGGGTCACGGCCGGGACCCCGCGGGAGGTGGACCTGTTCCTGGAGGCCCTGGGGGAGGTGCTCGCCGCGTGACGGCCCGGGAGGCGACCGTGGAGCGGAAGACGAAGGAGACCGACGTCCGGGTGGAGCTCCGGCTGGACGGCTCGGGGACGGCGTCGGCGGAGACCGGACTGCCGTTCTTCGACCACATGCTGGAGCAGCTCGGCACGCACGCCGGCTTCGACCTCTCCGTCCGGGCCCGGGGCGACCTTGAGGTGGACGCCCACCACACCGTGGAGGACGTGGGGATCGCCCTGGGCCGGGCGCTGCTCGAGGCGCTCGGCGACAAGCGGGGGATCCGCCGCTTCGGCTCGGTCGTGGTGCCGCTGGACGAGGCCGCCGTGGAGGCCTCCCTGGACCTCTCCGGCCGGCCGTTCGTGGTCCACGAGGTGGACGTGCCGGCCGAGGTGATCGGCACGTTCGACACCGGCCTGGTCGAGGACTTCGTCCGGGCCCTGGCCACCGAGGCCCGGATGACGCTCCACGTCCGCCTGCGGTCGGGACGCTCCCCCCACCACGTGGTGGAGGCGGAGTTCAAGGCGATCGCCCGGGCCCTGGGGGACGCGGTGGCGCCGAGCGGCCGGGCCGGGACCCCCTCCACGAAGGGCACGCTCTGATGCCGCCCCGCGTGGCGATCTGCGACTACGGGATGGGGAACCTCCGCTCGGTGGCCCGGGCCGTGGAGCGGGTCGGGGGCCGACCGGAGGTGACCTATGACCCCGACGCGGTGGCGGAGGCGGACGCGCTGGTCGTCCCGGGCGTGGGAGCGTTCGGGGCCTGCGTGCGGAACCTGCGCGACCGGGGGCTGGACCGGGCCATCCTGGACGCCTGGGGCCGGCGCCTCCCGATCTTCGGCGTGTGCCTGGGGATGCAGGTGCTGTTCGAGGGGAGCGAGGAGGACCCCGATCCAGGCCTGGGCCTGCTCCCCGGGCGGTGCCGGCGCCTCCCGCCCTCGGTGAAGGTCCCCCACATGGGGTGGAACGAGGTGACGTGGACCGCCCCCCACCCCTACGCGGAGGGGCTCCCCTCGGGGACCCGCTTCTACTTCGTCCACTCGTACGCGCCCGACCCCGACCCGGCCGCCACCGTGGGGACCGCCGAGCACGGCCGGACCTTCGCCGCGGCGGTGGCCCGGGGCGAGGTGTTCGCCACGCAGTTCCACCCCGAGAAGTCGGGGCCGGCGGGGCTCGCCCTCTACGCGGCCTTCGTCCGGCGGGCGGCCCGGGAGCCGGCGTGGTCGTGATCCCGGCCATCGACGTCCGCGGCGGGCGGGTCGTCCGCCTCCGCCGGGGGGACCCGGCGACGGAGACCGTCTACGGGGACGACCCGGCGGCCGTGGCCCGGCGGTTCGACGCGGCCGGGGTCCGCCGGATCCACCTGGTGGATCTGGACGCCGCGCTGGGCACGGGGTCGAACCGCGACGTGGTGGGGGCCGTGTGCGCGGCCGTCCACGCCCGGGTGCAGGTCGGCGGAGGGCTCCGCTCCCTCCAGGCCCTCCGCGACGTGCTCGCCGCCGGGGCGGCCCGCGCG
>DATLZP010000182.1:0-5786 GCA_035573935.1 Actinomycetota bacterium | reverse complement strand
GGCCCGCGCCGAACGCCCGGACACGCCGAGCTTCCGGTACAGGTTCGAGAGGTGCCGCTCGACCGTCCTGACGCTCAGGAACAGGCGCCGGGCGATGGCCTCGTTGTCGAGGCCCTCCGCCACCAGGACCAGGACCTCCAGCTCGCGGCGGGTCACCCGGGCGGTGAGCCGTTCCCCCCGCGGGTCGGGCCCGCCGACGAACGAGCGGAACTCCGCGACGAACCGATGCCACCCGGGCTCGTCGGCGAGCAGGATGTGGTTGCGTCCCTCGATCGGGACGAACCGCGCTCCGGGGATCGTCGCGGCGACCAGGCGGCCCTCCTCGAACGGCACGACGCGGTCGTCCCTCGCGTGCAGCACGAGCGTGGGAACGGCGATCCGCGCCGCGAGCGCGGACACGTCGACCGCGCCCCGTGCCAGCCGGATCCGGGATGCCATCTCCGCGGAGGAGGAGATGCGTTGCAGCTCCACGAACCACTCGAGCTGCTCGGGCATGGCGTCGGGGACGAACAGCTCGGCGAACGCCCGGCGGAACGCTGGGCTGGAGGATCGTCCCCACCCCATGCCCGCCAGGGCTGCCAGCATCTCACCCTCGCGACGGTCCGCCTCCGATCGACGCAGGCGGCCGCGCAGGTAGGTCCCGTACAGCACGAGCCGTCGAACCCGCTCGGCATGCCCGGCCGCGTACGCGATCGCCGTGGGGCCGCCCTGCGACATCCCCAGCAGGTCGAAGGCGTCGAGGCCCACGGCCTCGACCACCGCGTCCAGGTCCCAGAGCCAGGCCTCGAGCGACAGATCCTCCACGTCGCGGTCCGACAGCCCGCAGCCCCGCTCGTCGTACCGGACCACGGTGTTCGCACGCCCGAGCTCCTCCAGCCAGTGGCGCCACACCGGGCTCCGCCAGTCGTGCTCGAGGTGGGTGAGCCAGGTCGACGGGCGGACGATCGGAGGTCCCGAGCCGTGGACGGCGTAGGCGATCCGCACGCCGTCCCGGCTGGTGCAGCAGCCGACCCGCTGCTCCACGGGGCCATCCTGGCACGGAGCGAGCCGTCGCGCCTCCCGGCTCGCCGAGCGCCTCCCGATCACGCGTGGCATGGCTCCCCGCGACGCCGCCACAGGATCGGGCCCCGCTGAGCCCTCCGCCGGGGTCGCGGCACCCTCGGTCGGCATCCCGGGGGCTACGATCCTCGGATACGGCCGGCAGCCGGCGAGGACGCCGGCGTCCGGCGAGCCGACAGCGGCGGGCGGGGAGCGGGCACCTCGACCCGGATCCGGGCGTCGACGATGGATGCCCCCTCGGAGAGGACGACCACGGGGTTCAGGTCCATCTCAGCCACCTCGGCGTGCGCTTCCACGAGCGATGACAGCCTCAGGAGGATCTCCTCGACGGCCCGGACGTCGGCCTTCGGAGCACCCCGGTATCCCTCGAGGAGGGGGAAGGTCTTGAGGGAGCGGATCATCTCCCCGGCGTCGATCTCGGTGAGCGGGGTGATGCGGACCGCCACGTCCTGCATCAACTCGGCCGTGACCCCTCCCGCTCCGCAGGCCATGACCGGACCGAACAGGGGGTCATGGACGACACCGACCAGCAGCTCGACGCCGGGTGGGACCATGCGCTGGACCAGGAATCGCTCGACGGTGTGCCCGGCACTCCGGACCCGGACGGTCATCTCTTCCGCTGCGCGTCGCACGTCCTCGGCCGCCAGGCCGACCCGGACCCCCCCTGCCTCCGTCTTGTGCGTGAGGGTGGGTGTCACCGCTTTGAGCGCCACCCGATCCCTGAGCTCCGCCGCCGCCTCGGCGGCCCCCTGGGGCCCTTCGGCGAGCCGCCACTCGGCGAGGGGCATCCCGTAGCAGGAAAGGAGGTCGGCCACCTCGGCGGGCCCGAGCCAGCCGGGCCCCTTGGCAAGGGCCGAGGCGATGATGCTGGCCGCCCGGTCGCGATCGATGTCCTCGAACGAGGGCACCGCACCCTCGGGCTTCTGCTTCCAGTCGCCGTACCGCACGGCTCGGGCCAGCGCGCGAGCGGCATCCTCCGGGAACGGGTAGGAGGGGATGCGGACGCCCGCCCCTCGGAGCTCCTCCGGCGTCCCCCGGGAGGACATGAAGACGGTGAGGAGCGGGACGTGCTCGGGCATGCCCTTCGCGGCCTCGCGGATGGCCGCCGCCACGTCCTCGGGCCTGGTCACGAGGGGAGGGATGAAGATCGCGATCACGGCGTCGATGCCGCCCTCAGCGGCGACGACCTCGATCGCGCGCCGATAGTCCTCGGCCGATGCCGAGGCCACCATGTCCACGGGGTTCCCGAGCCCCGCTTCGGCCGGGAGGAACGCGCCCAGCTTCCGCTGGGTCGTCCCGTCCAGGGCCGGGACCTCCAGGCCCTCCGCCTCACAGGCGTCCGCACAGAGGATCCCCGGGCCTCCAGCGTTGGTCACGATCCCCACCCGAGGGCCGCGGGGGAGCGGCTGGTTCGCCAGCAGGGAGGCGACGTCGAACATCTCCGCCAGCGTGTCGGTCCTGATCACGCCGGTCTGGCGGAACAGGGCATCCACCGTGATGTCCGACGCCGCGATCAGCGCGCCGGTGTGCGACGTGGTGGCCCGAGCCCCTGCCCCGCTTCGTCCGCCCTTGACCACGACGATCGGCTTCGTCCTGCTCACCCGCCTGCTGATGCGCGCGAACTTCCTCGGGTTCCCGAAGGACTCCAGGTAAAGGAGGATGACGTCGGTCGCCGGATCCGCCTCCCAGTGATGCAGCAGATCGTTGCCCGAGATATCCGCCTTGTTGCCCACGGAGACGAACGACGAGAGGCCGAGGCCGAGCGCCCGGGCGTGATCGATCACGGCCAGCCCCAGGGCCCCCGACTGGGACATGAATCCCACCTGGCCGTGTTCCGGATACACGGGCGAGAACGTAGCGTTCAGCCGCACCCCGGGGTCGGTGTTGATCAGACCGAAGCAGTTGGGACCGATGAGGCGCATCCCGGCTTCCCGACACACGCGCAGGAGCTCGCGCTCCCGAGCCCGCCCTTCCTCGCCCGTCTCGGCGAACCCCGCGGAGATCACCACCAACCCCCGGACCCCCTTCTGCCCGCACTCACGAGCCACATCGACGACGGCCTGCGCAGGCACCACGAGCACCGCGAGATCCACGGGGCCCGGGACGTCTTTCACCGAGGCGACCGCTGCGACCGACTGGACCACCTCGGTGTTCGGGTTCACGGGATACACGGGGCCGTTGAAGCCCGAGATCAAAAGGTTGTGGAACACCGCGCCCGCGATGCCCGCACGGTCCCGCGACGCGCCGATCACCGCAACGGAGCGCGGCCAGAGGAAGGCGCGCATCGCGGAGGCCGCAGCCACCCGCTCCCGGGCCTCGAAGCGCGCGAACACCCGGGGCGTGATCGAGGTGGAGAACTCCACCACGAGCACTCCGGGCTCGGCGCGGACCGTGTACGGGAACCCGCTCTCCCGGAACACCTCGAGCATCCGATGGTTCCGGGGGAGGGTCTCGGCCCGGAACGTCTCGATGCCGACCTCGCGCGCTGCCTCCGCCAGATGACCGAGCAGGATCGTGCCGACGCCCCGGCCCTGGAACCGGTCGGCAACGGCCAGCGCGATCTCGGCCCCACGGGGCTCGGTCCTCTCGTACATGGCATGGGCCACCACGGCCTGATCCGGACCCGCGGTCACCACCAACCCGTACCGATCCACGTGATCCACGTCGGCACCCCGCTCGGCCGCCGCGGCGAGATCGGTTGCCGCCGAGAAGAAGCGGAGGGCACGGGATCCCTCCGACAGTCCCTCGAGGAACGCGAGGAGCGCATCGCGGTCCCCTTCCCGCACGGGGCGAACATGCACCGTCGAACCGTCCCGCAGGGCCACATCCGCCTCTCGATGGCTCGAGTACGAGCGACGTTCCACCATCCTCATCCCTCCACGGGTCGAGGAGCCTTCCTGCGGCGCGTTCCGTTCGCCGCGGTGGCCACGCGCGGCCCCCCGCCTCCCGGACGGTTCGTGGCCCGCGACATGGATCAGGCAACTCCTCCCCAGGGACCCTACCGACGGGAGGCACCCTGGGGAAGGGACCGGGCGTCCCGCGCAGACAGGGCCCCTCGGCCTGCTCCCATCCGCGGCGTGGGGAGGGGCGAGGCGCAGCTGGGTGGCGACGGCCCTCGGTGGCCTACCTCGACGCCACCGACAACCAGCGGTCGCGCGTCGACCTGCCCTCGAGGAGCATGAGGAGGAAGGGGAGGATGCCCGCTCCGAGGACGAGGGCCCACTCACGGCCGGTGAGCGGTGCCGTGCCCAGGATCTCCCGGGCGGGCGGCCAGAGGATCGCCCCGAGCTGCAGACCGAGCCCGGCGGTCACACCGAGCAGCAGCGACGGGTTCGACACGAGCCGGCGGACGGACGGTCGGGCATCCGACGGTCGGCGGACGGCGAACGCGTACAGCAGGTGGGCCACCACGAGCACCGTGAACATGACGGCCCGGGCGTGGCCCCACGGCTCGTCCCAGGCGAAGCGGGCCACGGCGAGCGCGGTGAGGGAGGCGCCGGCCATGAGCGATGCGCGTCCGGCCAGGACGAGGAGGCGGCGCACCGACAGCAGCCGCGCCCCGCGGAGCCGCGGCGGCCGGTCCATCACCGCGGGATCGATCGGATCCACCGATAGGGCGATGGCTGGAGGGCCGTCGGTCAACAGGTTGACCCACAACAGCTGAAGGGGCAACAGGGGCACGCCGAGCTCGGGGAACAGGACGAGCGCCCCGACGACGACCGCGATCTCCGACAGGTTCCCTCCGACCAGGTAGTCCACGACCTTGCGGATGTTGTCGTAGATCCCCCGGCCCTCCCGGACGGCGTGCACGATCGTCGCCAGGTCGTCGTCGGTGATCACCATGTCGGCGGCCTCCCGGGCCACGTCGGTGCCCCGCCGGCCCATCGCCACCCCGATGTCCGCTCGCCGGAGGGCCGGCGCGTCGTTCACACCGTCGCCGGTCACGGCGACCACATGGCCTCGCGCCTGGAGGGCCTCCACCAGGCCCAGCTTCTCATCCGGGTCGACCCGGGCGTAGACCGGCGAGGAGAGCGGGTCCTCGGGGATCCCGGTGCGGCGGAGGTCGTTCCCCGTGACGACCATGGTCGTGGCGTCTGCCAGCCCCACCTCCGACGCGATGGCGACCGCGGTCCCGGCGTGGTCGCCGGTCACCATCGCGACGCGGATGCCTGCGCGTCGGGCCTCCTCGACCGCGGCCGGCGCCTGTGGCCGTACGGGGTCCCGCAACGCGAGGAGAGCCACGAACCGAAGGTCATGTTCGGCCGCGTTGATGTCCTCCGGGAGCTCGGGGAGTGGTCGGTCCGCCAGGGCCAGGGTACGGGCCCCGGTCGCGGCGAGGTCGGCGGCCGCCCGCAGCACCCGCTCGCGCTCCCCGGGGCCGAGGGGCACGTCCCCGTCGGCCGCGGCTGCCCGAGCGCACCGCTCCAGGACGACCTCGGGGGCACCCTTCACCAGCAGGGCGGCGCCCCCCTCCCGGCGACGGATCAGCACGGTCATGCGGCGCCGGCCGGCCTCGAAGGGCACCTCCCCCAGCCGGGTCGCGCCGTCCCTCACCTCCGCCACACGGTGCCTCCCCACGGCCTCGAGCACCGCAACGTCGACGGGATCCCCGCTCGGGGGTTCGAGCTCGGCGTCGTTGCAGAGCACGGCGATCTCCACGGCCGCGACACCCACACGCTCGGGGAGGGAGGAGAGCGGCCCGGGCCGGCGGTCGATCGTCGCGAGCG
>DATLZP010000181.1:0-6689 GCA_035573935.1 Actinomycetota bacterium | reverse complement strand
GTTGGCCGACGCCGCGCCCTTCCCCTTCTGCTCCATGCCCTGGGCCTTGAGCACGACCCGGTGGGCGGCGTCGTCCCGCTCCTCCATCGTGACGGTGCCGGCGAACGAGAGCGAGACGGGGCCGAACTTCACGTTCACCTTGCCCTTCCAGGTCCGGTCGTCCACCACCTCGGTGAGCTCCGCCCCGGGCATGCACGGCGCCACCCGCTCCACGTCCAGCAGGTGCTCCCAGAGGCGGTCGACCGGGGCGGGGACCTCGAACTCGTTCTCGATCAGCATCCGCTCCCTCCCGCGATCCGCCGGCCCGAGCCTACCCCCGGCGTATCTTCACGTAAAGACATCGCGGCCCGGACGCCGGGCCGTTCCGTTCCGTCATGCCCCCGGCCGGTCGTGGATGGGGCCCGGGCGGTCCCGGAGGAACCCCGCCGGGCGACCTCGCTTCACCGCGACGATCTCCGCCACGATGGCCTGGGCGATCTCCTCCGGCCCCTCGGCCCCGAGGTCGAGGCCGGCCGGCCCGTGGATCCGGGCCCGATCCGCCTCGCCCACCTCCACCCCCTCGGCGGCGAGCTCGGCCAGGAGGCGCTCCGTGCGGGCCCCCGGGCCGAGCATCCCCAGGTACGGCACCGGGGTCCCGAGCAGCGCCCGCAGGTACTCCTTGTCCCGCAGGAAGTTGTGGGTCATGACGACGACGAACGTCCGCTCGTCGAGGGGGGCCTCCTCGGCCACCTTCCCCGGGTGATCGAGGTGGACGAACCCGTGGGCCTCCGGGAACCGGTCGGGGGTGAGGAACTCCCGGCGGTCGTCCACCACCACCACCCGCCACCCGAGGCCGGCCCCCGCCCGGACCAGCGGGATCGCGTCGTGCCCGGCCCCGCAGACGAGCAGGCGGAGGGGGGGCTCCAGGACCTCGACGAACGCCCGGACCTCGCCCGCCCCCGCCCGGAGCGTCCGCACCTCGCTCCGCTCCGCCGCCAGGAGCTCCAGGCCGGCCTCCGTGGCGGCCCGGTCGAGCGGGGGGTCGCCGAGCGACCCCTCCGTCCCCCCGTCGGGCCGGACCACGATCCGGTCGCCCCGCTCCACGCCGGCCACGTCGGAGGCGAGCACCGTGACCACCGAGATCGGCCGCTCCTCCTCGAGCGCCGCCCGGAGGGCCCCGGCCACCTGCGCCGCCTTCTCCGCCGGCTCCACGAACACCTCGATCGCCCCGTTGCACCCGAGACCCCATCCCCAGACCGCCTCGTCGTCGGCGGTGAGGTCGAAGGAGACGATCCGGGGCTCGCCCTTCACCATCACGACCTTGGCCACGTCGGCCACGTCCCCCTCCAGGCAGCCGCCGGAGATGTTGCCGACGAGCTCGCCGTGCTCCGGGACGAGCAGGCGGGCCCCCGGGCGGCGGTAGGTGGAGCCCCGGACGGCGACGATCGTGGCGAGCGCCATCCGCTCCCCGCGCGCGGAGAGCGACTCGATCGCGGCCAGCACGTCGGCGATCTCGCTCACGCCACCCCCGTGGGCTCAGCCGCTCGGGGCCAGGAAGCGGGCCGGGTCCTCCTCGAACCGCCGGAGGCACCCCGCCGAGCAGAGATGGTACGTGCGGCCGGCGTGGACCGTCCGGTACCGCGCCGTGTCCACGTCGACGACCATGCCGCAGACGGGGTCCCGCGCCGTGGACCGGGGCTCGTCCCCGGCCAGGGCTCCCTCAACCGTGGGCCGGGGCTCGCCCCCGGCCTCGCCGGGCACGAGGCCCGGCCTCCCGGTCGGGGGCGCGGTCCGGGACGCCCTCTCCCGGACCAGCTCGGCCAGGATGGCCACGGCGATCTCGTCGTGGGCCACCGGGCCCAGGTCGAGCCCGGCCGGGGCCCGCACCCGGGCCAGGCGCTCCTCCGGCAGGCCGCGGTCCCGGAGGTACCCCAGCACGCCCTCGGCTCGCCTCCTCGAGGCCACCAGCCCGACGTAGGCGGCCGGCGTGGCCAGGGCCCGCTCCAGGGCCTCCTCGTCGTAGTGCCCCTGGGTGGCCACCACGACGAACGAGCGCTCGTCGATCCCGAGCGCATCGAGGTCCAGCGACGTGAGGACGCGGCCGGCCTCCGGGTAGTCGTCGGGGTCGCCCCCGTCGTCCACGACGGCCGTCCGCCACCCGAGGGCGGCCCCCAGGGCGGCCAGCGTCCGCACGGCCGGGGAGCGGCCGATCACGACGAGGAGCGGCTGCGGCAGGATCGGCTCCACGTAGACCTCCATCGCCCCCTCGCTCTGGCAGGCGATGGGGACGGCCACGGCCCCGTCCCGGTCCCGCCCCGCGAGCTCCTCGGGCGGTCCCAGGAACAGCAGGCGCGGGAGGCCCTCCCGGAGCGCCCGGAGGGCCTCCCGGACCACGGTGGGCTCGGCGCAGGCGCCCCCCATCCACCCCCGGACCTTCCCCTCGGCCGTGACCAGCGCGGTCGAGCCCGGCGCGCCGGAGGACGGCGCCCGGCGCCAGACCACCGTGGCCAGGGCGAAGGGCTCGCCCCGCCGGGAGAGCTCCGCGGCCAGCTCCAGGACGTCGGGCCGCACGGCTCCAGCCTACGCCCCCCGGGCCGCCTGGATCGCCTCCCAGACCCGGGCCGACGTGAGCGGCATGTCGATGTTCCGCACGCCGAGGTGCCAGAGGGCGTCGATCACCGCGTTCACGTACGCGGCGGGGGAGCCCACCGTGGCCGACTCGCCGACCCCCTTGGCCCCCAGCGGGTGGTGGGGGGAGGGGGTCACGGTCTCGAGCGTTTCGAAGCGCGGGGTCTCCCAGGCCGTCGGGAGCAGGTAGTCCATGAAGTTCGACCCGATGCAGTTCCCGTCCTCGTCGAAGGTGATCAGCTCCATGGCCGCGATCCCGAAGCCCTCGGTGAGGCCGCCGTGGATCTGCCCCTCGACGATCATCGGGTTGATCCGCACGCCGCAGTCGTCCACCGCTACCATCCGGCGGACCTTCCACTCGCCGGTGTCCGGGTCCACCTCGACCACGACGCAGTAGGTCCCGAAGGGGAACGTCATGTTCGGCGGGTCGTAGTAGTGGACGCCCTCCAGCCCCGCCTCCTCGCCCTCGGGGAAGTTCGTGTAGGCGGCGAAGGCGACGTCCTGGATCGTCACGGCCTTGTCCGGGGCCCCCTTCACCCGGAACGACCCCCGCTCGAACTCGACGTCCTCCGGCGCCACCTCGAGCAGGTGGGCGGCGATCCGGGTGGCTTTCTCCCGGAGCTTGCGGGCCACCATCGCCGTGGCCGCCCCACCCACGGGCGTGCTCCGCGACGCGTAGGTCCCGAGCCCGTAGGGGGTGTGGTCCGTGTCGCCGTGCTGGACCTCCACGTCCTCCGGCGGGATGCCGAGCTCCTCCGCCACGATCTGGGCGAACGTCGTCTCGTGGCCCTGGCCCTGGGTCTGGACCCCGATCTTGAGGACCGCCTTCCCCGTGGGGTGCACCCGGAGCTCGGCGGAGTCGATCATCTTCAGGCCGAGGATGTCGAAGTCCTTGTGGTTGCCGGCCCCCACCACCTCGGTGAAGCTGGCCAGCCCGATCCCGAGGAGCCTGCCCTGCTTCCTCGCCTCCTCCTGCTCCTTCCGGAGGTCCCGGTACCCCACGTGCTCCAGGCAGCGCTCCATCGCCCCGTGGTAGTCCCCGGAGTCGTAGACCCAGCCGGTGGCGCTGCGGTAGGGGAACTGCTCCTTGCGGATGAAGTTGTGCAGCCGGAACGTGGCCGGGTCGGTCCCCAGCTCGTAGGCGGCGGTCTGGACGAGCCGCTCGATCAGGAACGAGGCCTCCGTGACCCGGAACGAGCAGCGGTAGGCGACGCCCCCCGGCGCCTTGTTCGTGTAGTACCCGTCGGCCTCCACGAACGCCGCCGGGATGTCGTACGAGCCGGTCACGATGTGGAACAGCCCGACCCGGAACTTCGTCGGCTGGGCGTCGGCGTAGAAGGCCCCCTCGTCGGCGATCACCTTCACGTGGAGCCCGGTGATCCTCCCGTCCTTCACGGCCAGCCGCCCGGTCATGTGGTAGTCGCGGGCGAACCCGGTGGAGATGAGGTTCTCGGTCCGCTCCTCGATCCACTTCACCGGGCGTCCCAGGAGCAGCGAGGCCGCGGTGGCCACGACGTAGCCCGGGTACACCGGCACCTTGTTCCCGAAGCCCCCGCCGATGTCGGGGGAGATGATGCGGATCTTGTGCTCCGGCAGCCCGGCCACCAGGGCGAAGACCGTGCGGAGGGCGTGGGGGGCCTGGGCCGTCATCCACAGCGTGGCCTTCCCCGTGGCCGGGTTCACGTCGGCCACGATCCCGCAGGTCTCCAGGGGAGAGGGGTGCGACCGGGGGTAGTGCGTGGACAGCTCCACCACCCGGTCGGCCTCGGCGAAGGCCCGCTCCGTGGCCTCCCGGTCCCCGGTCTCCCAGTGGAAGATGTGGTTGTCGGTCTGGCCCTCCTTCTCGTCCCGGATCACCGGCGCGTCGGTGGCCATGGCCCGGAACGGGTCGGCCGCCACGGGGAGCGGCTCGTACTCCACGTCGATCAGCTCCAGGGCGTCCTTGGCCACGTAGCGGTCTTCCGCGATCACCGCCGCCACCTCCTGGCCCTGGAACCTGACCTTGTCGGTGGCCAGCACGGCCTGGGTGTCGCCGGACAGCGTCGGCATCCAGGCCAGGTTGTGCTGGGCGAGCAGCTCCCCGGTCACGACCGCCACGACGCCGGGGAGGGCCTGGGCCCGGGACGTGTCGATCCGCGTGATCCTGGCGTGCGCGAAGGGGCTCCGCAGGATCGCCATGTGGAGCATCCCGGGGAGGTCCACGTCCTCGACGTAGGTCCCCTTCCCCCGGACGAAGCGGTCGTCCTCGACCCGCTTCACGCTGTGCCCGACGCCGCGGACCTCCCGCGCCTCGACCGCCATCTCCGTCCCTCCTCTCGCCCTACACCGACGCGGCCGAGCGCTCCTCGGCCATCCGCCGCGCCGCCCACCGCACCGCCTTCACGATGTTCACGTAGCCGGTGCAGCGGCAGATGTTCCCGGAGATCGCCCACCGGATGTCGTCCTCGGTGGGGGTGGGGTTCCGCTCCAGGAGGGCCTTGGCCACGAGCATCATCCCCGGCGTGCAGAACCCGCACTGGAGCCCGTGCTCCTCCTTGAACCCCTCCTGGATCGGGTGGAGCTTCCCGTCGCCCGAGAGCCCCTCCACCGTGGTGACCTCCCGGCCGTCGGCCTGCACGGCGAGCACCGTGCAGGACTTCACCGGGGTCCCGTCCAGGAGCACGGTGCAGGCTCCGCAGGACGTCGTGTCGCACCCAACGTGCGTCCCGGTGAGGTCGAACACCTCCCGGATCAGGTGGACGAGGAGCAGCCGGGGCTCGACGTCCGCGCTCCGCTCCACCCCGTTCACGGTGACGCTGATCTGCATCCCGACCTCCCCTCAGGCCGCCCGGGCCATCTCCACGGCCCGGGCCAGGCCGCGGCGGACGAAGACCTCGACCACGTGCCGCTTGTACTCCGCGGAGCCCCGGACGTCCGAGACGGGGCTCGCCACCGCCGCCGCCAGCCGGCCGGCCTCCGCGAACGCCTCCTCGGAGGGCTCCGTCCCGGCCAGGGCCCGCTCCGCCTCCTCGGCCCGGAGGTTCATCGGTCCCACGGCCGCCAGCCCGATCCCGGCCCGCCCGATCCGGCCGTCGTCCATCTCGACGTGGACGGCCACGGCCACGGTGGCGAAGTCGCCGACCTTCCGCTCGAGCTTCAGGTACGTCCCGCCCACCGGGCCGCCGGGCGCCGGGACCCGGACCTCCGTCAGGACCTCGTCCGGCTCCAGCGCGCTGGTGAACGTGTCCCGGAAGAACCCGCCGATCGGGATCTCCCGCTGCCCCCGGGGGCTGCGGGCGATCACCGTGGCCCCGACGGCGAGCATCACGGCCCCCCAGTCCCCGGAGGGGTCGGCGTGGGCCAGCGAGCCGCCCACGGTCCCCAGGTTCCGGACCAGCGGGTCGGAGATGAGCGGCGCGGCCGCCGCGATCGTGGGGTAGCGGTCCCGGAGCGAGACCTCCCGCTCGATCCGCGCGTGGCGGACCAGGGCCCCGATCCGGAGCCCGCCCCCCTCCTCGGACAGCCGGTCCAGGTCGCCCACCCGGTTCAGGTCGACCAGGTGGCCGGGCGCGGCCAGGCGGAACTTGAGGAGGGGGATCAGGCTCTGGCCCCCCGCCAGGACCTTCGCGTCGTCCCCGTGGGCGCCGAGCAGCTCCACGGCCTCCTCGACGCTCGTCGCCCGGTGGTACTCGAAGCGCGGCGGCAGCATGTGGGCCTCCTCCGGCTACAGGCGTGCGGGGACGCGGGTGGGGAGGCGGGCGGGCGGTCCCACCTGCCGACCGGGCGAGCGCTCCCCCTCGGCCCCGACCATGGCTCCGATCCGGAGCGGCCGCCACCCCCGGATCCGACCGCTCCTCGACGAAGGTGACAGCCGGATTATCAGATCACCTCTCCAGCCCGGTCAAGCGGGGCCCCGCTCCATGAGATGGCCCGGCGGCCGGGCGGCCCCTATCATCGGGCCGATGGAGGGGTTCGTGACGGCCCGGGAGGTGGCCGAGCGGCTGGGGGTGGCGCCCGACACCGTGACCCGGTGGTGCCGGGAGGGCCGGATCCCGGCCGTCCGCCCCGGCAGGGACTGGCGGATCCCGGCCTCGGTGATCGAG
>DATLZP010000180.1:0-5259 GCA_035573935.1 Actinomycetota bacterium | reverse complement strand
GCGTGGCCGGGGCGGAGGCTCCGCCGGCCCGGAGGGCGGCTCTGGCGCCGGCCGCGGCGGCGCCCACGACCAGGAGGGAGAGGACCGCTCGGAGGGCCGTGCGCCCGCCGGGCCGCGACCACGTCACCGCCAGGACGCCGAGGGCCCCGACGATGGCGAGGAGGAGGCCGCCCACGCCGGCGGCCGAGGTGATCCGGGCCGCCCCCTCGACGGCCGGGCGCAGCGAGCGCACCACGGGCGTGGACCTCCCCGCTACTCGACGGTGAAGGCCGTCCGCATCCCGAGCTGGTAGTGGGCCTCCTGCTCCTCCTCGTCCCAGATGTTGCAGATCAGGACGTAGCTGCCGGCGTCCAGGTCCAGCGTGAGCGTGCGGGTGTCGCCCACCGCCACGTCCTCGATCTCATCGACCACCTCGATGCCCTGGCCCGATTCGTCCACGGCGCCGTTCTCGTCCGTGGGGAGGGCGTCGGGAGCCAGGTCGGTCCTGATCACGACGAACTCGTGCGTGTCGTTCGGGCCCTCGTTCGTGACCCGGAACGTGATCTCCCCGCCGGGCGCCGACCCCTGTTCGGGGACGACGGCGAACTCCTGCAGCGTCACGGGGATCGTGGTGCGCTCCGCCCCGCCGCCGCAGCCCACGGCCAGCCCGGGGAGCACGAGCCCGGCCAGCCACACCCTGAGCGCGCGTGCCATCTCCGCCTCCTGCCGCTCTCCTCGACGCTGCACGATACGGGGCGGCGATCCCCCACCGGGGCTGCGTGACGAGGTCGTCACCGGAGCGTCACCCCGCGGTCACGCCGCCCCCGCTCCCCCGTGACGGATCCGTCATCGGGCGTTCACGGGAGGGGTCCGGACGTCTACGATGCGGCTCGTGGCCCGTGTGCTCGTGGTGGACGACGAGCCGCGGATCGTGAGCTTCGTCTCGCGGGCCCTGGCCGCCGCCGGGTTCCTGGTGGACGGCGCCCTGGACGGGCGGCGGGCCCTGGAGCTCGTCCGGACCGGCAGCTACGAGCTCGTCGTGCTCGACCTCCTGCTCCCGGGGATCGACGGGTTCTCCCTCCTCTCCCGGCTGATGGAGGCGCGGCCCGAGCAGCGGGTGCTGGTGCTGTCGGCGCTCTCCGACGTGGAGAGCAAGGTCCGGTGCCTGGAGCTGGGGGCGTCGGACTACCTGGCGAAACCGTTCTCGCTCGCCGAGCTGCTGGCGCGGGTGCGGGCCAGGATCCGCCAGCCGGCAGCCGGCCCGGCGGAGCACCTGCTGCGGGCGGGGCGCATCGTCGTGGACCCCAAGCGCCTGGAGGCCGACGCCGGCCGGGGCCCCGTGCTGCTCTCGCGGCGGGAGTTCCTGCTCCTCCAGCGGCTCATGATGCGGCCGGGCGAGGTCTGCTCCCGCGAGGTGCTCCTGGCGGACGTCTGGGGGCTCTCCTTCGACCCCGGCAGCAACGTCGTTGATGTGTGCGTCCGGCGCCTCCGGGCGAAGCTGGGGGCCGACGTGATCGAGACGGTGCGCGGTGTGGGCTACAGGGTCGCTCCTGCATAGGCGCTGGGTGGAGCTCCTGTGGGGAGCGTTCGCCGCGGCCAACGTGGGCGTCATCCTGCTCGCCACGCGATGGGAGACGATCCCGTTCCACCTGGTGTGGGTGAGCCTCTCCCTCCTCTACGGGTTCCGGGCCTGGACCGTCCGGGGCACGGTCGTCACGCTGGCCGTGGTGAGCGCGGTGACCGCCGCGGCCCTCGTCTTCACGGTCGTCCGGGGTCACGAGCAGCTCGACGAGGTGGCCGAGGTGCCGCTGATGGCGGCGATGTTCGTGGCGATGGCCTGGCACGCCCGGCGGTACCGGGCCGCCACGGAGGAGGTCCGGAGGCTGGCCGAGTCGGAGCACCGGCTGCTGGAGCGGCAGCGGGGGTTCATCCGGGACGCCTCCCACGAGCTGCGGACGCCGATCACGGTGGCCCGGGGGCACGCCGAGCTGATCGCCCGGACGCCCGATCCGCAGGCCGCCCGGGACGCCCGGGTGCTCCTGGACGAGCTGCTCACGCTGGAGCGGATCTCCGAGCGCCTCCTCCTCCTGGCGACCGCGGAGGGGCCCGAGCCGCTCTCCCTGGCCCCCGTCCGGGCGGCGGACCTGGTCCAGGCCCTGGCCCGGCGGTGGGTGCCCACGGCGGCGCGACGGTGGGAGGTGGTCGCTTTCGTGGACGGGGTGATCCTGGCGGACGGGGAGCGGCTGGCGCTCGCCCTGGACGCCCTGGTGGAGAACGCCGTGCAGTACACGGAGGAGGGGGACCGCATCCGGATCGCCGGCCGGAGGGAGGGGGAGGACCTCCTGATCGAGGTGGCGGATACGGGCCCCGGGATCCCCCCGGAGCAGCTCCCGCGGATCTTCGAGCGGTTCGCCCGGGCCGACCCTGGGCGCAGCCGGAGGGCGGGCGGCACCGGGCTCGGGCTGTCGATCGCCAAGGCGGTCGTGGAGGCGCACGGCGGGTGGGTGTCGGCGGAGAGCGAGCCCGGTGGGTGGACCGTGTTCCGCGTCCGCCTTCCCATCCGCCGCGAGGACCGGCGGGCCCCCCGCCCGGACGGGTCGCTCAGCAGCCCGACTCGTCCGGCAGGAGGGGTCGGAACCACAGCAGGTAGCGCGCCCCCCCGCTCGTCCACGGCGTGAGCTCGTTCGCCCCGGCCGCCGCCCGGAGCACGGGCCCCAGGTCGGCCCCGGCCACGATCCCGCAGCGGGCGTCGGGCAGCTCCGCCCAGGGCTGGCCGAACCGGGCCAGGGGTTCCTCGCCCGGCCAGGCCACCTCGGGCTGCTCCAGGCCCGGCTCGGCCGGCCCGGCGTAGGGCTGCACGAGCACGCGGAGGGCGGAGGGCTCGTACGGTTCCTCCGCTCCGATCGCCCCCGCCGGCAGCCAGCCCCTGAGGTCGTCGAGCTTCAGGGCCAGCTCGGTGAGGTCCCGCCGGGCCGCCAGCTCCTCCTCGGTGACCCCCGGGGGGCGCGGTGCGTCGGCGCTCCCCTCGAACCCGAGCGCGTACACCGACACGACGTGCCGGTCGTCCCCGTCCAGGAACGTGAAGGTCGTGGTGGGGGCGTCGGCAACGACCGGCCAGTCGTAGCGGCGGTCGGGGCCGGCCAGGCCGGCCTCCCGGGCCGCGTCGAGCACCGCCCGGACGCCCTCCGGGGTGAGCCTGGTGACGAACAGCGAGGGCAGCGCGGGGCCGGGGTAGATCTCGATCTGGGCCCCCGGCCGGATCACCCGGCCGTCGCCGTAGAGCGAGAAGGCGGGGAGCTCACGGAACGAGGAGCCCACGGGGACGAAGCCGCCCCCGGTCTCCACCCGCAGCAGGAGGTCGTCCGGCCCGGCCGGGGGGCCGGTCCCCCCGTCGGCGGGCTCCGTCAGGCGGCCGCAGGCCGCGGCGAGCAGGACGAGGCCCAGGACGAGCCCCGGGACGCGCCTCGACATCGATGTCCCTCCCGTCTCGTGATCGGCCGTTGGACGTCCCGGCCCGGCCCGGGGTTCCGGTACGCTGCGGGCGTGGGCGGGACGATGTGGGCCCTGCGCAAGACGCGGCCCGGCCCCGGGGCCGAGCTCGAGGAGCTCCCGGTCCCCGCGCCCGGCCCGGGGGAGGTCCTGGTCCGGGTCCACGCCGCCTCGGTCTGCGGCACCGACCTCCACATCTACGAGTGGAACGACTGGGCCGAGGAGCGGATGGCCCGGATCCCGATGACGTTCGGCCACGAGGTGGCGGGCACCGTGGAGGCCGTGGGCTCGGAGGTGCACCACCTCTCCCCCGGTGCGTTCGTCGCCGTGGAGACCCACCTGGCGTGCGGGTTCTGCCGGACCTGCCGCTCGGGACGGCCGCACATCTGCGAGCGCCTCCGGATCCTGGGGGTGGACGTTGACGGCGCCTTCGCCGATCGGGTGGTGATCCCGGCCGCCAACGCCTGGGTGGTGGGGGAGGGGATCCCTCCGGACGCGGCCCCGCTGATGGAGCCGTTCGGGAACGCCGTCCACACCGTGGTGGGCACGGAGGGCGGGGGCGACGTGGCGGCGGCCGCCGTGGCGGTCCTGGGGTGCGGCCCGATCGGGCTGTTCGCCGTGGCCGTGGTCCGGGCCATGGGGGCCCGGACCGTGATCGCCGTGGAGCCGAACGACTACCGGCTCGACCTGGCGAAGCGGATGGGGGCCGACGTCGTCGTGGACCCGGCCGGGGAGGACCCGGTCCAGGCCGTCCTGGCCGCGACCGAGGGGCACGGGGCGGAGGTGGTCCTGGAGATGTCCGGGAACGCCCGGGCCATCGACCAGGGCACCCGGATGCTCGCCCGGGGGGGTCGGATGTCGCTGCTCGGCCTGCCGGACGGGCCGGTCCCCCTCGACCTCACCGACCAGGTGATCTTCAAGGAGGCCCGGCTCCAGGGGATCACGGGGCGGGAGATGTTCCGGACCTGGGAGCAGACGCAGATCCTCCTGGGCTCGGGCCTGGTGGACGTCCAGCCGGTGCTCACGCACCGGTTCCCGCTGGCCCGGTTCGCCGAGGCGTTCGAGGTGATGGCCTCGGGCCGCGCCGGCAAGGTGCTGCTGATCCCGGAGGGGTGACCCGTGGGTGCGCTCGACTTCCTGCGCGATCGACTGGCCGAGCTCGAGGCGGAGGGGATGCGCCTCACGATCCGGACCCTGGAGGGGGAGCAGCGGGCCCGGACCCGCTACGACGGCCGGGAGGTGGTGAACCTCGCCTCGAACAACTACCTCGGCCTGGCCGCCCATCCGAGGGTGAAGGAGGCGGCGGCCCGGGCCGCCGAGCGGTTCGGGGCCGGTTCCGGCGCGGTCCGGACGATCGCCGGGACGATGACGGTCCACCAGGAGCTGGAGCGGCGGTTCGCGGCGTTCAAGGGAGCCGAGGCCGCGCTGATGTTCCCCTCGGGCTTCGCCGCCAACGCCGGCACGGTGGCCGCCATCCTGACCCGCGACGACGTGATCGTCTCCGACGAGCTGAACCACGCCTCGATCATCGACGGCGCCCGCCTGTCCCGGGCGGAGATCCGGGTGTTCCCCCACCGGGACGTGGAGGCGGCGGACCGCCTGCTGGCCCGGGGCGCCCCCGGCCGGACCCTCCTGATCACCGACGGGGTGTTCTCGATGGACGGCGACGTGGCGCCGCTCCCCGACCTGGTCGAGGTGGCCGAGCGCCACGGGGCGATCATGATGGTGGACGACGCGCACGCGAGCGGCGTGCTCGGCCCCGGGGGCAAGGGGACCGTGGCCCACTTCGGG
>DATLZP010000179.1:0-2157 GCA_035573935.1 Actinomycetota bacterium | reverse complement strand
TTGCGCAGGCGTGCCAGACTCGTCGCCGGAGCCAAGGGCGTCTCCTTCCCGTCGAGTGCTCTCTCAACGGGGGGAGCATGCCCCTGGCTCCTCCTCTGTTGTGGGCGGTTCCGGTGTCCGGCTTGAACGTGGGCACTACGGCCTAGGCGGGCGCCCTCGCGCTCGAGAGGACCACCGAGTCCCGGTCCACCAGCGCCTCCGGGCCCAGGGCCGCGATCCGCTCGCGGACCCGGGCGATGCAGGACGCACGGGCATCCGCCGGCAGGGTCTCGAGCCGCCGGGCGCCGGCCCCGATCCGGCTGCGCAGGGCGAGGAACCCATCGAGGTCGTACCGCTGCTCGAACGGGACCTCCTCGGAGGCCACGCCGTCGAACCCGGCCCGGCGGAGCAGCCGGCGCATCTTGCCCGGGGAGTTCACGAGGTCCTCGCGGCCCGTCGCCGGCACCTCGTCGGGGGCGGCGCCGTGCGCGTCGAGCTCCTCGGTCCACACGTCCTCGGCGGGGAACGCGCCCCGGGCGCCCCAGGTGGCGATCCCCACCGCGCCGCCCGGCCGGAGCACCCGGCGGACCTCCCGGAGGGCCGCGGCGGGGTGGGGCAGGTGGAAGAGCATGAAGGCCATCGTCACCACGTCGAACGCGCCGGGCGGGAACGGCAGCCGGCCGGCGTCCAGCGCGACCCGGCCGAACCTCGCCGGGGCCCGCCGGAGCATCCCCTCGGACCGGTCGGCCCCCACGACCAGCGCCCGGGGCGCCGCCCCGGCCAGGTGGGGAAGGAGCGAGCCGACCCCGCAGCCCAGGTCGAGCACGGCCCGGGCCCCCTCCAGCGGGAGCGCCGGGAGCAGCCGGCGGGAGTACGGGAGGAGCACCGGCGCCCACAGCTCCTCGTACGACGCCGCCATCGCCGCGTAGGCCTCGGCCAGGCGGGCCACGGGCCCCGCGCGCACGGATCCGCTCCCGGGTGCCGGCACTGGCCCACGGTAGCGGAGCCGGCGACGGATGGGGACCCGGCGCGCGCCGCCGTGGTAGACGTCCGGGGTGAGGATCTGCCTGTGGCACGGCTGGCTGCTCGCGGGGAGCGGGTCGAACGTGTACACGGCCCGGGTGGCCGAGGTCCTCCGGCGGCGGGGCCACGACGTCCTGCTCTGCTGCCAGGAGCCGCACCCCGAGCGGATCGACGCCGTGGACGCCTGGGGCACGGTGGGGCCGGACGGGGTCCGGATCCTGGGCGAGCGTCCCCGCCCGTCCGGCGGACGCCTCGTCCTCCTGCGGCCCGAGATCGGATCCCTGCTCCCGGTCTTCGTCTACGACGACTACGAGGGGTTCCGGGTGAAGCGCTTCGTGGACCTCTCCGATCAGGAGCTCCAGGCGTACCTGGAACGCAACGTCGTCGCGCTCCGGGCCGCCGTCGCCTGGCACCGCTCCACAGCCGTGATCGCCGGGCACGCGGTCCCCGGCCCGGTCGTGGCCCGCCGCGCCCTGGGGGTCGGCCGGTACGCGGCCAAGGTCCACGGGAGCGACGTCCTGTACGCGATCGAGCCCGATCCCCGCTACCGCGAGCTGGCCCGGGAGGGCCTGGAGGGCGCCACGGTGGTGGCCGGCCCCAGCCGCCACGCCCTCGAGCGGCTGGCCCGGGCCGTGCCATCGGTCCGGGACCGGATGGTGCGGGTCCCCCCCGGGGTGGACGTGGAACGGTTCCGTCCCCTGGACCGCCGGACGGCCCTGGAGGCGGCCGCGGCTCGGCTGGAGGCCGACCGCCCGCCCGGAGGCCGCCCGGGGTCCCTGGACGACGCGGTGGCCCGGGCCCTGGACCGGCGGGACGCGTCGGCCCTCGACCGGCTGGCCCGCTCCTACGACCAGGACGCCCCCGACCCGGACGCGGCCCGCCGACTCCGCCGGCTGGCCGACCACACCGGGCCGCTCGTCGGGTACCTGGGGAAGCTGATCCCGGCCAAGGGCGTGGATCGGTTCCTGGCGGCGCTCGCCTCCCTCCCCGAGGTCCGGGGGCTGGTCGTGGGGTTCGGCCTGTCCCGGGAATGGCTCACCGCGCTGGTCCTGGCGCTCGACGCGGCCGACGGCGGGGCGCTCGCCTGGCTCCGGGAGGCCGGCGGCCTCGAGCCCGGGCCGCCGGCCGGCGGGCCCGGCCTGCGGCGGCGGGTCA
>DATLZP010000178.1:0-2383 GCA_035573935.1 Actinomycetota bacterium | reverse complement strand
TGGCCCAGCAGATCGTGGCGATGTGCGCGATCGAGGACCGCACGGTGGAGGACGTGGCCCGGCTCGTCCGGCGCGCGGCGAGCTTCGCGGAGCTCCCCGACGACGCGCTCGCCGCCGTGCTCGACCTCCTGTCCGGCCGCTACCCCTCCGACGCGTTCGCCGAGCTCCGACCCCGGCTGGTGTGGGACCGGACGACCGGCGTCCTCCGGGCCCGCCCGGGCGCGAAACGGCTGGCGGTGACGAACCCGGGGACGATCCCCGACCTCGGGCTGTTCGGCGTCTTCCTCCCCGACGGCACCCGGGTCGGGGAGCTCGACGAGGAGATGGTGTTCGAGAGCCGGCCGGGCGAGGTCTTCGTGCTGGGCGCGTCCTCCTGGCGGATCGAGGAGATCACCCGGGACCGGGTGATCGTGACGCCGGCCCCCGGCGAGCCGGGCAAGATGCCGTTCTGGCACGGCGACGGGCCGGCCCGGGAGCCCGAGCTGGGCCGGGCCCTGGGCGCGTTCGTCCGGGAGCTCGCCGCGCAGCCGCCGGAGCGGGCCCTGGCCCTGCTCACGGAGGGGTACGCGCTCGACCCGTCGGCCGCCCGGAACCTGATCGCCTACCTCGACGAGCAGCGGGCGGTGGCCGGGGCGGTCCCCGACGACCGCACGGTCGTCCTGGAGCGGTTCCGCGACGAGCTCGGGGACTGGCGGGTCTGCCTCCTCTCCCCGTTCGGGGGGAGGGTCCACGCCCCCTGGGCCCTGGCCATCGAGCGCCGGCTGGAGGAACGGCTGGGGACGGCGGCCCAGGTCCTGTGGAGCGACGACGGGATCGCCATCCGCCTGCCGGAGGCCGAGGAGCGGATCCCGGCCGAGGACGTCGTGTTCGACCCCGAGGAGATCGAGGAGCGGGTGGTCGAGGCCCTCCCCCAGAGCCGCCTGTTCGCCACGGTCTTCCGGGAGGCGGCCGCCCGGGCCCTCCTCCTCCCCCGCCGCCGGCCCGGGGAGCGCACCCCGCTCTGGATGCAGCGGCAGCGGGCCGCCGACCTGTTGCAGGCGGCAGCCCGCCACCCCGGCTTCCCCATCCTCCTGGAGGCCACCAGGGAGCTGCTCCGCGACGTCTTCGACGTCCCCGCCCTCCGGGAGGTCCTCCGGGAGCTCCGGGCCCGCCGGATCCGCCTGGCCGCCGTGGACACGCCGCGGGCCTCGCCGTTCGCCCAGTCGCTCCTGTTCCGGTGGACCTCGGTGTACATGTACGAGGGGGACGCGCCGCTCGCCGAACGGCGGGCGGCGGCCCTGGCCCTGGACCGCGACCTCCTCCGGGAGCTGCTGGGGGCGGAGGAGCTCCGCGAGCTGCTGGACCCCCGGGCCCTGGAGGAGGTGGAGCTGGAGCTCCAGCGGCTGGCGGAGGGCCGCCGGGCCCGGGACGCCGATGAGCTCCACGACCTCCTCCGCCGGGTGGGCGACCTCACGCCCGAGGAGGTCGCCGCCCGGGCGGCCGGCGATCCCCGGCCGTGGATGGAGCGGCTCCTGGCCGAGCGCCGGGCGATCCGGGTCCGGGTGGGGGGCGAGGAGCGGTTGGCCGCCGCGGAGGACGCCGCGCGGCTCCGGGACGGCCTCGGCGCCGCCCTGCCCCCCGGCCTCCCCGCCGCCTTCACCGAGCCCGTGGAGCGCCCCTTCGAGGACCTCGTCTCCCGGTACGCCCGGACCCACGGGCCGTTCCTGGAGCGCGAGGCGGCGGCCCGGCTCGGGGCGCCCGTGGAGCGCATCCGGCAGGCCCTCTCCCTCCTGGAGGCCGAGGGGCGGGTGGTGCGCGGCGCGTTCCGGCCGGGGGGCGTGGAACAGGAGTGGTGCGATGCGGACGTGCTCCGGGCCCTCCGGCGCCGGTCCCTGGCCCTCCTCCGCCGGGAGGTGGAGCCGGTGGATGCCGCCGCGCTGGGACGCTTCCTCCCGGCCTGGCAGGCCGTCACCGCCCCCCGCGGCGGTCCAGACGCGCTCCCGGAGACCGTGGGCCAGCTCCAGGGGGCCCGCCTGGTGGCCTCGACCCTGGAGACGGAGGTGCTGCCGGCCCGGGTCCGGGGGTTCGCCCCGGCCGACCTCGACGCGCTCTGCGCGGCCGGGGAGGTCGTGTGGTGCGGGGCGGGGAGGCTGGGGCCGGACGACGGACGGCTGGTCCTCGCGTTCCGGGACCGGGCTCCCCTGCTCCTGCCGGCCCCGGAGGAACGGCCCCAGGGGCCCGTCCACGAGGCCATCCGCCGGCTGCTCGCGGAGCGGGGGGCGTCGTTCTGGGAGGACCTGGTGCGGGCGGCGGGGACGGCGGAGGAGCGGGTGGTCCTCGCCGCCCTGTGGGACCTCGTGTGGGCGGGCGAGGTCACGAACGACACCCTGGCCCCGCTCCGCGC
>DATLZP010000177.1:0-2214 GCA_035573935.1 Actinomycetota bacterium | reverse complement strand
GACCGTCGCGCCCGAGGGCTCGATCCTGAACCCCCGCTTCCCGGCGGCCGTCGCCGGCCGCCACATCGTCGGCCACTTCCTCCCCCACGCGGTGTTCGGGGCGCTCGCGCAGGTGATCCCGGACCGGGTCCTGGCCGAGGGCGCGGGGAACATCTGGCTCACCACGGTCCGGGGCGCGGGGCGGGACCGGTTCATCACGGTGTTCTTCGCCGCCGGTGGGACCGGGGCGAGGCCGACCAAGGACGGGATCTCCGCCACCTCCTTCCCCTCGGGGATCGCCACGGCGCCGGTGGAGGTGATCGAGGCCACCTCGCCCCTCGTCTTCCGGCGGAAGGAGCTCCGGCGGGACTCCGGGGGGCCGGGGCGGTACCGCGGGGGGCTCGGGCAGACGATCGAGGTCGAGGTCCGGACGGGGGAGCCCTACGTCGTCTCCTCGCTCGCCGACCGGATGCGGTTCCCGGCCCAGGGCTACCTCGGGGGGAAGCCCGGGGCGCCGGGGGGGTTCCGGACCTCCGACGGGCGGCAGCACAACCCCAAGCTCTCCACCAAGCTCCCGGCGGGGACCCGCTTCACGCTCGAGCTCCCGGGGGGCGGGGGGTTCCACGACCCCCTCACCCGGGACCCCGGGGCCGTGGCCCGCGACGTCGCCGAGGGTCTCGTCTCGCCCGCCGCGGCCCTGCGGGAGTACGGGGTCAAGGTCACCCCCGCGGGGAAGGTCGTGGGGCTGGATCCCCGGCGCCGCGCCGCCCGGGGGTAGGGCGTCCCGGGCCCGGCACCGGGGTGGGGGCTACTACGTAGGTCATGCGCAAGACGAGCGTGTACCTCTCCGAGGAAGACTGGGAGGCCCTGCGGCGGGCCGCGGCCGAGACCGGCCGGTCGCAGTCGGAGCTGATCCGAGGGGGTGTGGCGCGTCACGGTCCGCTGGCCCCGGCGCTTCGAGAGCCTGGGGAAGGGCGAGGGCGCCGGGGAGCGCGTCGGCGGAGGGCGGAGGAGCTCCTCGCCGCCACCCTGTGACGATCGTCGTCGACGCCGGGATCGAGACCGAGCTGGCCATCCTGGAGGGTCGGGTGCGTTCCAGGTGGAAGGCGTCTCGCGGCCCGGGCTCCGGGCGGTGGCGGACGTCGTCCGGCGGTACCGGGACCTCGAGCTGGGCCCGGCCGCCGCGTCGATCGTGACGGGCGGCCGGTTCACGCTGGTGCCGGCCGACGGGTGGGCACGGCGTGGGGGCGCGGGACCGCACCGCGGGCCCCGGTGCGCGCCGTCAGCCCGCGGAAGACGAGTAGGAACACCACGACGGTGCCGGTGACCACGTAGGTCCACCACATCGCCGGGCGGACCGTGTCGGTCCCGGCGAACAGCCCGTGGAGGAGCGCGGCCGTGAACGCCGGGACCGAGAGCAGGTGCGTCCTCCGCCACCGCGCCGTGCCGATCCTCCGACGGAGGTACGAGGGGCGACCACCACGACGGCCGCATCCATCGCGGCGATCCCGAGGGCCAGGGCGATCGGGCGGTACCCGGCGCGGAGCGGCACCACGAGGTCGAGCAGGTCGAGGCGCACGTACCGGTCCACCAGCAGGCCGCCCAGGTGGACGGCGAGCAGCAGGAGCCCGGCCGTGGAGGCGGTGCGGTGGAAGATCGTCGCAGACGCGTTCGAGACCCGGCGTCCGAACGGGGCCGCCGTCGCCACCAGTCCGCCGGCGACCGCGAGGAAGAGCATCAGGTACGAGCCGATCCCCGCGGCCCGGAGCACCACCCAGGTCGTCGCGTCGTGGACGGCGATCACGCGGCGCGCTCCATGCTGAGCGTGACCGACCCGCCGGCCACGATCGCGGCGGGGAACCTGGCCGCGGCCGTCGGTCCCTCGAGCAGGGCCCAGGTCGCCCGGACCTCCGCCTCGGCGCACGTCGGGCCCCAGGCCGTGGCCTGGATGGTGTTGGCGGCGGAGGGGAGGCCGGTGCGAGGGTCGATGACGTGGTGGAGCCCTGGGCCCCAGGCGCGTCGGCGGGTCGAGGACGTCGCGAGGGCCCCCCGCTCGAGGACCAGTCGGAGGAGCTCCGACCCCGGCCGCTCCGGGTCCTCGACGGCGATGGTGATGGGCGGTGCGTCGCCGAGGAGCCGGAGGTCGCCGCCCGCGTCCACGAGCACCCAGGGCAGCCCCGCGCCCAGGGCGCGCTCCGCGGCCCGGTCGGCGGTCCAGCCTTTCGCGATCCCGCC
>DATLZP010000176.1:0-3566 GCA_035573935.1 Actinomycetota bacterium | reverse complement strand
CCTCCCGGGCCAGCTCCGGGTCGAACGAGGGCCAGGCCGAGGTGTGCACGCTCCCCTCGTTCCCCAGGACCTCCCGCCACAGCTCCTCGGTGACGAAGGGGGCCATCGGGGCCAGGAGCTGCACCAGGACCGAGGCCGCCTCCCGGGCCCCCCCGCCGGCGTCCAGGGTCCGGCGGATCTCGTTCGTGAGCTCCATCATCCGGGAGATCGCCGTGTTGAACCGGAACCGCTCGTAGTCCGCGGTGACCACCCGCACGGTCCGATGGCGCATCCGCACCAGCGGCTCGGGCTCCGGGGCGTCGGAGGCGGCGGCCTCGCACACCGCACGCCACAGCCGGCCCAGGAAGTGGTACGCGGGGGGCGGCCGGTCGGGGTCCGGCGCGATCAGCTTCCAGTCGATGTCGTCCTCGAAGGGCCCGGCGAACAGCATCGTGAGCCGCATCGTGTCGGCCCCCCACCGCTCCACGATCGGCATCGGCTCGACGATGTTCCCCTTCGACTTCGACATCGCCGCGCCGTCGTAGATCACCTGGCCCTGGTTCATCAGGCGCCGGAACGGCTCCACGAACCCCACCATGCCCATGTCGTGGAGGGCCTTGGTCAGGAACCGGGCGTAGAGGAGGTGGAGGACGGCATGCTCGATCCCCCCCGTGTACTGGTCCACCGGCATCCAGGCCCCCACGGCCTCCGGGTCGAACGGCCGCGTCTCCTCGTGCGGGGAGCAGTACCGGAAGAAGTACCAGGAGGAGTCGACGAACGTGTCCATCGTGTCCACGTCCCGGACGGCCTCCCGGCCGCAGCGGGGGCAGGCCACGTGCTTCCACGTGGGGTGACGGGCGAGCGGCGACTCCCCGCCCGGCTGGAAGTCCACGTCGTCGGGGAGGAGCACCGGCAGGTCCTCCTCCGGCACCGGCACCTCCCCGCAGACCTCGCAGTGGACGATGGGGATCGGCGCCCCCCAGTACCGCTGGCGGGAGATCAGCCAGTCCCGCAGGCGGTAGGTGACGGCCGGGCCCCCGATCCCCTTCTCCCGGAGCCAGGCCGTCACCCGCCCGATGCTCTCCGGGGAGGGCGTGCCGTCGAAGGGCCCGGAGTGCACCATCACGCCCTCGTGGGGCCAGGCCTCCCGCATCCCGTCGGGGTCGAGCTCCGCCCCCTCCGGCGCGATCACCACCCGGATCGGCAGCCCGTGCTCCCGGGCGAACTCGAAGTCCCGCTGGTCGTGGGCGGGCACGCCCATCACGGCCCCCGTCCCGTACTCCATCAGGACGTAGGGCGCCACGAAGGCCGGCACCTTCTCCCCGTTCACCGGGTTCACCGCGTGCACGCCGAGCCGCACCCCCTCCCGGCTCTCGGCCTGCTCCCGGGAGGTGAGCGGCGTGGCCTGCAGCCGGTCCAGGAGGGCCCCGACCTCCTCGGCGCTCCCGCCGGCCCGGGCCAGCGTGCGGACCAGGGGGTGCTCCGGGGCGAAGACGAAGAACGTCACGCCCCACAGCGTGTCCGGCCGGGTGGTGAACACCGTGACCTCGTCGCCGGTCTCCGCGATCTCGAACCGGACCTCCGCCCCCTCGGACCGGCCGATCCAGTTCCGCTGGAGCGTGAGGACCCGCTCCGGCCACTCCAGCCCCTCCATATCGTCCAGGAGGCGCTGCGCGTAGTCCGTGATCCGGAAGAACCACTGGACCAGGTCGCGGCGGACCACCGGGGTCCCGCACCGCTCGCAGGCCCCGTTCACCACCTGCTCGTTGGCCAGGACGGTCTGGTCCTTCGGGCACCAGTTGGTCGGGGCCAGCTTCCGGTAGGCCAGGCCCCGCTCGAACAGCTTCAGGAACAGCCACTGGGTCCAGCGGTAGTAGCCCGGGTCGCACGTGTTGAACTGCCGCGACCAGTCGAACGACATCCCCATCCGCCTGAACGAGCGGCGCTGCTGGTCGATGTTGGCGTAGGTCCACTCCTTGGGGTGGATCCCCCGCCGGATGGCCGCGTTCTCCGCGGGGAGCCCGAACGCGTCCCAGCCGATGGGGTGGAGCACGTCGTGGCCCTGCATCCACCGGAACCGGGCGATCGCGTCTCCCCCGGAGAAGGCCTCGGCGTGCCCCATGTGGAGGTCCCCGGAGGGGTAGGGGAACATGTCGAGCGCGTAGAACCGGGGCCGGGCCCCGTCGCCCACGGCCCGGTACAGGCCCTCCTCCTCCCAGCGGGCCACCCACTTCGGCTCGATCGCGGCGGGCTCGTAGGGGCGCATGGTGCAGGCATGGTAGCGGAGCCGGTGCGGCGAAGGGGACCCGTCGCCCGTCTCAGGCCGTCCGGCCGGCGGAGGGGATCCCCGCCCGGCGCATCTCGCCCCACCCCGGGCGGCGGACCTGGAACGTTGCCACGAACCGCTCCAGGGCGAGGAGCTGGCGGAACCCGGCGAACTCGAGCACCGACGCGGCGAGGAGCACGAGCCGGTCGGAGGTCCGGGCGTAGCGCTGCAGGAGCAGGGCCTCCACCCCCGCCCCGATCTGCGACAGCAGGACCCCGTACAGCACGGCCAGGGCCAGGAACAGCAGGGCGAAGCCCGCGTCCAGGACCCCGGCGGCGAGCGACAGCCCGAAGACCACGTACCCCCCCACCTCGATCAGCGGCCCCAGGCCCTCGAAGAGCCAGAAGTACGGAAGGGCCAGCACGCCGAGCCTGCCGTAGCGGGGGTTGCAGAGCATGTCGCGGTGGCGCCACAGGTTCGTCCAGAGCCCCCGGTGCCACCGGTTCCGCTGCCGGCGGAGCGTCCGGAGGTCCGAGGGGACCTCGGTCCAGCAGATGGGATCGGGGGTGAAGGCCACGCGGTGCGGGACCCCGGCCCGCCGGTACTCCTTGTGCAGCCGCATCACGATCTCCATGTCCTCCCCCACCGTCCCGGTCCAGAACCCGCCCACCCGGACCAGGGCGTCCCGGCGGAACAGGCCGAAGGCCCCCGAGATGATGAGGAGCGCCCCCAGCCGGGTCCACCCCGCCCGGCCCAGGAAGAAGGCCCGGGCGTACTCCACGATCTGCAGGCGCTCGATCCACCGCCGGGGCATCCGGAGCTCCACGACCCGGCCCCCCGCCACCCGGGCCCCGTTCAGGGGGCGGACCGTGCCGCCCACGGCGAGCACGGCGTCGTCCTCCACGAACAGCCGGGAGGCCCGCAGCACGGCCTGGGGGTCGAGGAGCGAGTCGGAGTCCACCGGGGCCACGAGCGGGTAGCGGGCCACGTTCAGCGCGGCGTTCAGCGCGTCGGCCTTCCCCCCGTTCTCCTTGTCCACGACGAACAGGTTGGGGTGGCGGAGCGACCGGTACACCCGGCGGACGGGACGGGTGGGGATGGCCCGGGCGTAGATCCGGGGGTCCTCCACCAGGCCGAAGGCCTCGATCAGGACCTCGACGGTCCGGTCGGTGGAGCCGTCGGAGACCACGACGACCTCGAACAGCGGGAAGTGGAGGGAGACGAACGAGCGGACGCTCGCCTCGATGCTCCGCTCCTCGTTGAAGGCCGGCACGAGGATCGAGACCGGCTTGTAGACCTCCTGCTCCAGCAGGTCCTTCAG
>DATLZP010000175.1:0-9082 GCA_035573935.1 Actinomycetota bacterium | reverse complement strand
GGTCCGGGTGCGGCCGGAGCGGGCCACGCTCCTCCTGGGCGTCCCCCAGACCGCCCGGTCGGTCCGGGACGCCCTGGCCCGGGTGGGCGTCCGGGTCCGGGAGACCGAGGGCGGCCTCGAGGCGGAGGTCCCGGGGTGGCGGCCGGACCTGGAGCTCGAGGCCGACCTGATCGAGGAGGTGATCAGGGTCCAGGGCTACGATCGGGTGGGGGCCACGCTGCCCGGCGTGCGGCAGGCGGGGGGCCTCCCCCCCGAGCGGGCCCTCCGGGAGCGGATCCGGCGGGCCCTGGTCCGGGCCGGGCTGCTCGAGACGACCTCCTACTCGTTCGCCTCCCCCGAGGACCTGGCGCTCCTGGGCAGGGCGGAGCACGAGGCGATCCGGGTGGCCAACCCGTTGGGCGCCGATCAGCGGTTCCTGCGGACCAGCCTCCTGCCGGGGCTCCTGGCCGCGGTCCGCACGAACCGGGCCCGGCAGGTCCGGAGCGTGGCCCTGTTCGAGGTGGGACGGACGTTCCACCCCGGGGATCCGGTCCGGGAGGTGGAGCGGGTGGCCCTGGCCCTGGCCGGCGAGGCCTCCCGGGGCTACCCGGAGCCCTCCCGGTCGCTCGACCTCCTCGACGCCAAGGGCGCGCTGGAGGTGCTCCTGGAGGGGCTGGGGGTGGACGACTGGAGGCTGGGCGATGCGCCGGGGGGCCCGTTCCATCCCGGCCGGTCGGCGGCCGTCCTCGTGGCCGGGGAGCCGGCCGGCGTGGTGGGCGAGCTCCACCCCCGGGAGGCGGAGCGCCTCGACCTCCCGCCCCGGGTGGCCCTGGCGGAGCTCGACGTCGAGGTGCTGGGCCGTCACGCCGCGCGCTCCGTCGTCGTCCGGGACCTCCCCCGGTTCCCCCCGGTCCGCCGGGACCTGGCCTTCGTCGTGGAGGAGGCCGTCCCGGCGGGGGCGGTGCGGGAGGCCCTGATTGAGGCGGGAGGCGGCCTGGTGGGCGGCTGCGTGCTGTTCGACGTGTTCCGGGGCGGGCCCGTCCCGGAGGGCCGTAAGAGCCTGGCCTTCCAGGTCGATCTGCGGGCCCCAGACCGCACGCTCACCGACCAGGAAGCCGACGCCGTGCAGGAGGGGATCGTCCGGGCCCTCCGGGAGCGGTTCGGGGCCGAGCTTCGGGCCGGGTAGGGCGGCGGGTGGCAGGTGCGGCGGGACGCGGGGAACCGCCGCGTCGGATAGACTCGCGCCGCGATGCCCCGCGACCTCCTCTCCGTGGACGATCTCTCGCCGCGTGAGCTCTCGGAGCTCCTGGACCTGGCGGCCCGGCTGAAGGCGTCGCCGGACGCGTACGCCGACCGCCTGGCCGGGCGGTCGGTGGCGATGATCTTCGAGAAGCCCTCCACCCGGACCCGCGTGTCGTTCGAGGTGGCGGTGGCCGAGCTCGGGGGCCACGCGGTCCCCCTCTCCGCGGGGGAGCTCCAGCTGGGGCGGGGGGAGACGATCGAGGACACCGGCCGGGTCCTCTCCCGGTACGTGGACGCCATCGTCCTCCGCACGTTCGAGCAGGAGCGCCTGGAGGTGCTGGCGGAGGCGGCGAGCGTGCCCGTCGTGAACGCCCTCTCGGACTTCGAGCACCCCTGCCAGGCGCTGGCCGACCTCCTCACGATCCGGGAGAAGAAGGGCGACCCGGCGGGCAGGACGCTCGCCTACCTGGGGGACGGGAACAACGTCACGCACTCCCTCCTGCTCGGGGGGGCCAAGGCCGGGATGCGCGTCCGGGTGGCCACGCCGGCGGGGTTCGAGCCGATCCCCCTCGTCGTGAACCGGGCGGCGGAGATCGCGGGCGAGACCGGGGGCGGGGTGGAGGTCACGAACGACCCGATCGAGGCGGCCCGGGGGGCCGACGTCCTCTACACCGACGTCTGGGCCAGCATGGGGCAGGAGGCGGAGGCCGACGAACGGGCCCTCGTGTTCCCCGCCTACCGGATCGACCAGAAGGCGGTGGAGCTGGCGGCGCCGGACGTGATCGTGATGCACTGCCTCCCGGCCCACCGGGGCCAGGAGATCACCGACGAGGTGATCGACGGGCCGCGCTCCGTGGTCTGGGACCAGGCGGAGAACCGGCTGCACACCCAGAAGGCGCTGCTCCTCCGGCTCCTGGACCTGGCGTAGGACCATCCCACCGCCCCCGGAGGCCGGGGCTCGTCCCCCCGCCCAGCCCCCTGGAGCGGTAGCCCCCGGAGGCCGGGGCTCGTCCCCGGCCGACCCCGCGGTAGCATCGGCCGGGATGCCTCGCACGAACGACGAGGTGGCCGCGGCCCTGCTCGAGTACGCGGACCTGCTCTCGATCGCCTCCGACGACCCCTTCAAGCCGCGGGCCTACGAGAAGGCGGCCCGGGCCATCGGCGGCTACCACGCCGACGTGCGGGACCTCGACGTGAAGGGGCTCCAGCGGATCCCGAACGTCGGGCGGTCGATCGCGGAGAAGGTGCGGGAGCTCCTCGACGCCGGGACGATCCAGGCCCTGGAGGAGCTGCGGGAGCGGATCCCGGACGGGGTCCGGCAGCTGCTCCGCGTCCCCGGCCTGGGCCCGAAGAAGGCCCTGGCGCTGTACGAGGAGCTCCGGATCGCCTCGGTGGAGGAGCTGCTCGACGCGGTCCGGGACCACCGCCTGGCCGGGCTCCGGGGGTTCGGGCCCAAGACCGAGGAGAACATCCTCCGCGGGATCCAGCGGATGCGGGAGGCGGGGGAGCGGGTCCAGCTCGGCGTGGCTCTGGACCTGGCCGAGGAGCTGGTGGGGGAGCTGGACGGGCTGCGGGCCGTCCGGCGCGTCACGTACGCCGGGTCGCTGCGCCGGATGTGCGAGACGATCGGCGACATCGACCTGCTGGTGGCGAGCGAGCAGCCGAGCGAGGTCATGGACGCCTTCACCTCCCTGGGCGCCGTGGAGCGGGTCCTGGCCCGGGGCGAGACGAAGTCCTCGGTCCTCACGACGAAGGGGCTCCAGGTGGACCTCCGCGTGGTGGAGCCGGCCGTGTGGGGCGCCGCCCTCCAGTACTTCACGGGCTCCAAGGCCCACAACATCCGGACCCGGGAGATCGCGGTCCGCAAGGGGCTCAAGCTGTCGGAGTACGGCCTGTTCCGGGCGAAGACGGGGAAGCTGATCGTGGCCGAGACCGAGGAGGAGGTCTACGAGCACCTCGGCCTGCCGTGGATCCCGCCCACGCTCCGGGAGGACCGTGGGGAGATCGAGGCCGCCCTGGAGGGGGACCTGCCGACGGTCGTGGAGCTGCGGGACCTGCGGGGCGATCTCCACACGCACACGGACCTGACCGATGGGCTCGCCCCCCTGGAGGAGATGGTGGAGGCCGCCGCGGCCCGCCGGTACGCGTACTACGCGGTGACCGACCACGCCCCGAACCTCTACATGCAGCGGATGACCGACGAGAAGATGCTGGCCCAGCGGGAGCGCCTCCGGAAGCTCCAGGACCGCTACCCCCGGATGACGCTCCTCCACGGCTCCGAGCTGAACATCGATCCGGAGGGGAACGTGGACTGGCCCGGGGAGTTCCTGGCCGGGTTCGACCTCTGCGTGGCCTCCGTCCACTCGCACTTCAACATGCCGAAGGACCGGATGACGCGACGGATCGTCCGGGCCATGGAGAACCCCTACGTGAACGTCCTGGGGCACCCCACGGCCCGGCTGATCGGCAAGCGGCCCCCGATCGAGTTCGACCTGGAGGAGGTGTTCCGGGCGGCGGCCCGGACCGGCACGGCGCTCGAGATCAACTCGTTCCCCGACCGGCTCGACCTCCGCGACGAGCACATCCTCTGGGCCCGGCGGCACGGGGTGCGGTTCGCCGTGGACACCGACTCCCACGCCGCCGTGCACCTGCCGTTCCTCCGGTTCGGCGTGGGGACGGCCCAGCGGGGATGGCTGACGAAGGAGGACGTGATCAACGCCTGGCCCCTGTCGAAGCTCCGGAGGTTCCTCCGGAAGCGCCGGCCGTGAGGGGCCGCCGGCTCCCCCGCTCGTTCTTCGCCCGACCCTCCACCGAGGTGGGGCCGGACCTGCTGGGCCGGGTCCTCGTCCGGCTCCTCCCCGACGGGACCCGCCTGGCCGCCCGCCTGGTGGAGACCGAGGCCTACGAGGAGGGGGACCCGGCCAGCCACTCCTTCCGGGGCCGGACGGCCAGGACGGAGGTCATGTTCGGGCCGCCGGGCCGGCTGTACGTCTACTTCACGTACGGGATGCACTTCTGCATGAACGTGGTGACGGGGCGGGACGGGGAGGGGAGCGCCGTGCTGCTGCGCGCGGCCCGACCCCTGGAGGGGGTGGAGGAGATGGCCCGGCGGCGGGGGACGGACCGCCCGGAGCTGCTCTGCGCCGGGCCGGCCCGCCTGTGCCAGGCGTTCGGCGTGGACCGGACGATGAACGGCATCGACCTGGTGGAGGGCGATGCGATGTGGATCGAGGCCGGCAGGCGCCTGGCCGGGGCGGCCGTGGCCGGCCCCCGGGTGGGGATCCGCCGGGCGGTCGAACGCCCCTGGCGGTTCGCCGTGGCCGACGACCCGTTCGTCTCCCGGGCCCGCCAGGGGCCGGCCGGGGCTAGGGGTTCACGCGGATCGTGACCCGGGAGCCCCGGGGCGCCCGGGAGCCGCCCCTGGGGTCCTGGGCCCACACGACGCCCGGGCGGTAGTCGCACCCCTCCGCCCCCGGGTCGCACTCCGGCTCCACCACCACCGTCACCAGGAACCCGGCCCGGCGGAGGGTGGCGCTGGCGGCGCCCTCCGGCCGGCCCACCACCGCCGGGACCACCACCATCCGGGGGGCCTCCGCCACCGTGATCGTGACCGTGGAGGTCTGCAGGGCCCGCTCGCCGCCCGAGGGGTCCTGGCCGATCACCGTGCCCGGCGGCTGATCGGACCGGGCCGTCTCCACCCGCACGGCGAACCCGGCCCCCCGCAGGACCCGGCTGGCCTCCTCCTGGGACAGGCCCACCACGGAGGGGACCGTGAGGTACTGGTACTCGCTCGGCTCCTTGCAGACCTTCCGCGGCTCCGTCCCGGCGATGTAGCTGACCGTGCGGATGTTGCCGGGGGGCGTGTAGGGGTTCGCCAGGCAGCCCTGGGTGATGTCCACCCGGACCGTCACGTACCGCACCTCGGCCCGGGGGAAGTCCCGCTCGGGGATCCGGGCGGCGGCCCGGGCCATGAACGCGTGCCAGATGGCCGCCGGCCAGCTTCCGCCGGTCACCCGGCCGATCCGGGTCGCCGCCATCGAGCGCTGGGACTCCGGGTAGCCGACCCACACCGAGGCGACGAGCTGGGGGATGGCTCCGATGAACCAGGCGTCGGACCAGTTCTGGGCCGTTCCCGTCTTGCCGAACTGGGGCCGCCCGATGTTGGCGGCCGTCCCGGTCCCGAACCGCACGACGTCCTCGAGGATGTCGACGGCCACCGTGGCCACGGCGGGGTCCACGACCAGCTTCGGCTTCGGCTCGTGGCTCCACAGCACGTTCCCCCGGGCATCGGTGATCCGGGCCACGGGGGTGGGCATGACCCGGTAGCCGCCGGTGGCCAGGGTGCCGTAGCCCACCGCCATCTCCAGGGGGTTGATCTCGTTCGTCCCCAGGACCGCGGAGGGCACCGGCTGGAGGGGGAAGTCCGGCTCGGCCGTCCGTTCGCAGCAGCGGATCCCCATCCGCTGGGCGGCCTCCACGACCAGCCGGGCGCCGGCGTAGGGGTCCCCGTCCCCCAGGGCCTTCTCGATCTCCACGTAGGCGACGTTCACGGAGTTCACGGTCGCCGTGCGCATCGAGACGGAGCCGTAGGCCGCCCCCTCGTAGTTCTCCGGCGTCCAGACCTGGCCGGTGTCGAGCACCACGCTCGTGGAGGAGCCGGGGAACGACCGCTCCGGCGCGATCCCGTGCTCCAGGGCTGCCACCAGGGCGAACGTCTTGAAGGACGACCCTGCCTGCCGTCCGGTGCTGCCGCCCGTGGCCAGGTTCAGGCGGGCGAAGCGATCCCGCGGGTCCCAGTAGTCCCTGCCCCCCACCATCGCCCGGACCCACCCGGTCCGGGGATCGATCGCCACCAGCGCGGCCCGGGGGTCGCTGGGGTAGGGCAGGACGGAGGACACGGCCTGTTCGGCCAGGGACTGGAGGCGGGGGGACACGGTGGAATAGATCCGGAGGCCCCCCTGGAACAGCATGTCCCAGCGCTCGGGGCACCCCGAGCGGTAGGGCTCCTCGGGGGGGCAGGGGGGGCCGAACCGCTCGTCCTGGCGCTCCAGGCCGGGCTGGGTGAGGAACCACTGGATCACGTGGTCCACGAAGTACGGGGCCGCGTACCGCTCCTCCCCCCGGGACGATGGGTGGAGCGCGAGGGCGGCCTCCGTCGCCCGGCGGTGCCGCTGGGGCGTGATCATCCCCAGCTCGAGCATCACGTCCAGCACGTGGTTCCGGCGGGCCACGGCCCGGTGGGGGTGCTGGAAGGGGTCGTAGTCGGCCGGGTTGCGGATCAGCCCCGCGAGCAGCGCCGACCGGGCGAGCGTGAGGTCCTCGACGTCCACGGAGAAGAAGGTGTCGGCCGCCGCCTGGATGCCGTAGGCGCCCCGACCGAAGTACACGGTGTTGAGGTACCGGGCCAGGATCTGATCCTTCGTGAGCCGCTGCTCGAGCTGCCAGGCCAGGAGGGCCTCCCGGACCTTCCGGTCGAGCGAGCGCTCGCTGCCCACGAACACGTTCTTCACGTACTGCTGGGTGATCGTGGACCCGCCCTCCACGATCCTGCCGGCCGTGGCGTCCACGTACGCGGCCCGCAGCAGGGCCTTGAGGTCGATCCCCCGGTGCTGGTAGAAGCGCTTGTCCTCCACGGCGATCACGGCGTTGCGCATCCGCTCCGGGATCCTGGACAGGGGGACGACGACCCGGTTCTCCTCGCCGTGGAGCTCCGTGATCAGGGTGCAGCGGCCGCCCCGGCTCAGGCAGTCCCCGGCGAAGAGGAACGAGGTCTGGGGGAGCTCGCGGGCCCGCTCCTGCTCCTCCTCCAGCCGCGGCATCTGGCAGGCCTGGGCCAGGAGGGCGCACGCGAGCGCCGCGGCGAGCACCGCCCTGGGGAGCCTCAAGCGGGCGCCTCCGCCCACGTCATCGCAGGTCATGATACCCGTGGGGCCCGTCGCCGCTGGTAGCATCGCCTGTCACCATGCCCACCGAGACCCGTTCCGAAGCCCTCCGGTTCCTGCTGGCCGGCGGCGCGGAGGTGGTCCCGGCGGACGGCCTGGCCCAGAAGCTCGCGCTGGGCCGGCCCCTCCGGGTGAAGCTCGGGCTGGACCCGACCGCGCCGGCCGTCACGCTGGGGTGGGCGGTGGTCTTGCGCAAGCTCCGGCAGTTCCAGGACCTCGGGCACCGGGCGGTCCTGATCGTGGGGGACTTCACGGCCCGGGTGGGGGACCCCTCCGGGCGGTCGGAGACCCGACCCCGCCTGGAGGCGGAGGTGGTCCGGGCCTACGCGGAGCGCCTCCTCCAGCAGTTCTGGCTGATCCTGGACCGGGAGCGGACCGAGGTCCGCTACAACGCGGAGTGGCTGGAGCCGCTGGACATGGAGACGGTGCTCCGCCTCACCGCCACCTCCACCGTCGCCCGGATGCTGGAGCGCGACGACTTCCACCGGCGCTACGCGGAGGGGAGGCCGATCTCGGTGATGGAGTTCCTGTACCCGCTCCTCCAGGCCTACGACTCGGTGGCGGTCCGGGCCGACGTGGAGCTCGGCGGCAGCGATCAGCGCTTCAACCTCCTCGTGGGCCGGGACGTGCAGCGGGCCTGGGGGCAGGAGCCGCAGGTGGCGCTCACGATGCCGCTCCTCGTGGGGACGGACGGCGTGCAGAAGATGAGCCAGTCGCTCGGGAACTACGTCGGCGTCACGGAGCCACCGGACGAGATGTACGGGAAGCTGGTCCGGATCCCCGACGGGCTGATCGCCGACTACCGCCTCCTCTGCCTGGACTTCTTCCGCGACCCGGAGGAGGCGGAGCGGGTGCGGGCGGGCCTGGCCTCCGGCGCGCTCCGGGCCTGGACCGAGAAGCGGCGCCTGGCCAGGGAGGTCGTCGACCTCTACCACGGCGTCGGGGCCGGGGCCGAGGCGGAGCGACGGTTCGACCTGGTGCACCGGGAGCGCGAGGTGCCCGAGGAGGTGGAGGAACGGGAGCTGCCGGCGGCCTGGGCCCGGGACGGCCGGTACTGGCTCCCCAGGGTCCTGTGGGGCCTGGGCCTGGCCTCCTCGAAGAGCGAGGCCCAGCGCCTGATCCGTCAGGGCGGGGTCCGGGTGGACGGGGCCCCGGTGACGGATGCCGAACGTGAGTTCGAGCGGGGGGAGCTGGTGGGGCGGGTCCTCCAGGTCGGCCGCCGACGCTTCGTCAGGCTGACCTGAGGAAACCCCCGTTGACGACCCTCCCGGGGGTGCTATCCTGTGCTTCGGCCCCGACCCGCCGAGGTCCCAGCCTCCGTGCGCGGGGATCGGTGTGCCCGCACCTTGAGAACTGAACAGTGTGCCAAAAGCCAGTGCGTTCCCCGTCACGGGGGAGGGCGTGGTTCACCGCGCCCTCGGAACCGCTGACGGTCGTACGACACGATCCGAGAACCGGACGACGAGCCGGTCGGGATCGAACGGTCCCCCGGGGATGCCCTCCGGGGGCCACCTCCGATACGGAAGCGAGCCGGCCTCCGGGCCGGTCGTGACCTCTACGGAGAGTTTGATCCTGGCTCAGGACGAACGCTGGCGGCGTGCCTAACACATGCAAGTCGAGCGATCGGCCCGGGAGGGGTAACCCACCCGGGTACGGAGCGGCGAACGGGTGAGTAACACGTGGGCAACCTGCCCCAGGCTCTGGGATAACCCCGGGAAACCGGGGCTAATACCGGATACTCTCCCCCGGACCGCATGATCCGGGGAGGAAAGCTCCGACGGCCTGGGATGGGCCCGCGGCCTATCAGCTCGTTGGTGGGGTAACGGCCCACCAAGGCGACGACGGGTAGCTGGCGTGAGAGCGTGGCCAGCCACACTGGGACTGAGACACGGCCCAGACTCCTACGGGAGGCAGCAGTG